>CANGVB010000018.1 GCA_947456995.1 Bryobacteraceae bacterium
CCCTGGGCGCCGGGGAAGACGTTACGGTCAATATCCTTACCGAAGCGTTCTTCGGCGAGGATGAGGCCGCTGCGGGGGCCGCGCAGGGTCTTGTGGGTGGTGGAGGTAACGATGTGTGCGTGTTCGCAGGGGTTGGGATAACCACCGCCTGCGATCAGGCCGGAGTAGTGGGCCATGTCTACCAGGAAAATGGCACCGACGCTATCGGCGATTTCGCGGAAGCGTTTGAAGTCAATGACGCGGGCATAGGCGCTGGCACCGGCGATGATCATCTTCGGCTTGCTTTCTTCAGCCAAACGGGCCACTTCGTCGTAATCGATGAGTTCGTCTTCCTGCCGCACTCCGTAGGGGACGATCTTGTAGAGCTTGCCCGAGAAATTGAGATGGTGGCCGTGGGTAAGGTGGCCGCCGTGGGCGAGATTCATGCCGAGAATGGTGTCGCCGGGGTTGAGTACGGCAGCGTAGGCGGCCTGATTGGCCTGGGAGCCGGAGTGGGGCTGCACATTGGCGTACTGTGCGCCAAAGAGCTTCATGGCGCGTTCGCGGGCCAGATTTTCCACAACGTCTGAGTGTTCGCAGCCGCCGTAGTAACGCTTGCCGGGATAACCTTCGGCGTATTTGTTGGTGAAGACGCTACCGGTAGCTTCGAGAATTGCTTCTGAGGTAAAGTTTTCGCTGGCGATCAGTTCGAGGTAATCCTGCTGCCGCGCGGTCTCATGCATAAGCGCTTCAGCGACTGCGGGGTCTACTTGTGCAAGGCTTCTGCCCATTCTCTGTGCGTCGTTCATGGTAACTACTATTGGCCTTTCTGGGATTTCTCGAGCGCTTCGATCTTGGCTACGCGGCGAGCGTGGCGGCCACCTTCAAAGGCGGTATGGAGGAAGACTTCGGTCATTTTGCGCGCGGTGTTTTCGTCGGTATAGTTGGCGCCAATGGCGAGGACGTTGGCATCATTGTGGCGGCGCACATAACCCACTTCGTCTTCGCTTGTGCCTAGAGCGGCGCGGATACCATTGATTTTATTGGCTGCGATGGACATACCCACACCGCTTGAACAGACAAGGATTCCCTTGTCGACGGCACCGGAGACAACCTGCTCCGATACCTTCTCAGCAAAGTCGGGATAATCGACCGATTCCGTACTTGTTGTGCCGGCGTCAACGACTTCATGGCCTTCGGCCCTCAACTCGTCGCGCAGCTTTTCTTTCAGGAGGAATCCGGCGTGGTCGGCGCCGATGGCAATCTTCATAGCTCGAAGAACCCTCAGTTTAGCATGCTAGACTCGATAGCTTACCCTCTTTGCGAAGGCCTTTTCCCTCATGTTTTGGAGTCAACTTTTTATCCCCACGTTGCGGGAAGTCCCTGCAGACGCTGAAGTAGCCAGCCACCGCCTCCTCTTGCGCGCCGGATATATCCGGCCGATGGGCGCTGGAATTTACAACTATCTCTTTCTCGCCCAGCGCAGCATCACCAAGATTCAGCGCATCATCCGCGAAGAAATGGAAGCTATCGGCGCACAGGAATTTCTTCTTGCCGCCCTCAATCCGGCCGAGATCTGGCAGGAAAGCGGCCGCTGGACAGGCATGGGCCAGAACATGTTCCGCCTCAAGGACCGCTTCAATCGCGACCTCTGCCTGGGCATGACGCACGAAGAAGTGATGACCTCGATCGCCCGCGGCGAGCTGCGCAGCTACAAACAACTGCCGCAGATCTGGTATCAGATTCAAACCAAGTTCCGCGACGAGCCCCGCCCCAAGAGCGGCCTGCTGCGCGTGCGGCAGTTCCTGATGAAGGACTCTTACTCCTTCGACATCGATGCCCCCGGCCTTGACGTCAGCTACGAAAAGCACCGTCAGGCTTATTGCAAGATCTTCGAGCGTTGCGGTATCGAGTACGTTGTGGTGGACGCCGATTCCGGTGCGATGGGCGGCAGCGCCAGCCAGGAATTCATGGTGGCTACCGACGCTGGTGAAGACCTCGTTGTCGTCTGTAAGCAGACCGGCTATGCTGCCAATCTTGAGAAGGCCGTCTCGCGCCCTGTTCCTCCCACCATCCCTGACCCCGCAGAGGCCCTCGATCCTGTCGAGATCCATACGCCAAATCAGAAGTCCATTGATGAGGTGGCTGCCTTCCTCAAGCTGCCCACCACTTCGCTCATCAAGAGCTTTGTTGTCATTGCTGACTTCGGTGGCAAGACAAAGCCCATCCTCGCGCTGCTGCGCGGCAATCACCAGTTGAGCGAAACCAAGTTCAACGCGGTAGTGGGCTGTAAAGAATTCCGTGCCGCCCACCCGGAAGAAATTCGAGACCTCTTCGGTGCAGACCCCGGCTCGCTCGGGCCCGTTGGCGTCACGAATATGCCGATCTATGCTGACAGCGCTCTCGAAGGCCGGCAGAACATGGTTGCTGGTGCCAACAAAGACGATTACCACCTTGGCAATGTCACCCCGGGTGAAGATTTCAAGGCCACCTACGCTGACATCCGTCAGGTAGAAGCGGGCGACACCGAAATCAACACCGGCGCGCCGCTAGAGATCTTGAAGACCATGGAGATCGGCCACATCTTCAAGCTCGGCTACAAGTACTCCAAGGCCATGGGCCTCGACGTTCTCGATGAGAACGGCAAAGAGGTGAAGGTGATCATGGGCTCTTACGGCATTGGCGTTGAGCGTGTTCTCTGTGGTGCGGTTGAGCTGTACAACGATGCCGACGGTATCTCGATGCCTGCCTCGATCGCTCCGTTTGAAGCCGTCGTAACGCCTGTCAATATCAGCGACGCAGCCCAGAAGCAAGCTGCCCAGGACGTCTACACCCAACTCAAGGGTCTCGGCGTCGACGTCCTTTTTGACGATCGCGACGAGCGTCCCGGCGTCAAGTTCAAAGATGCCGAACTCATCGGGATCCCCTGGCGCATTACCATCGGCAAGAAGCTCGCACAGGGCATAGTCGAGGTGGTGGAGCGTCGTGGCAAGGTGATGTCGGAAGTCCCACTCGCCGAGGTTGCTGCGTGGATCAAGTCCAAACTGAGCTAATCAACTGGGAAGAGGTGCGTAGCCTCTTCCCGTCGTTAACCAACAAAACTTTCCTCAATTCGGCCACGATGGGGCAATTGCCACAAGCTGCCTCCGCTGCCGTTTTGGCTCATCTGCAACGTCGCGATTATTCTGCTGCCGTTGACGCGCCGAAATGGTTTGACGATCTCGACCGTCTGCGCGCCAAGCTGGGCCAGCTCATAAACGCCACGGCCGACGATATCGCCTTCATTCCCAGCACCGCCCACGGCCTCGCAATTGCACTCAATGGCATCGACTGGCAACCCGGCGACCGTGTCATTACGCTCTCCCCCGAATTCCCCAATAACACCTACGCCCCGAGTCTGCTCACACGCAAAGGCGTCGAGTTCATCGAGACACCAATCGAAGACTTCGGCCAGCACGTGAACGAGCGCACGCGCCTGGTGATGGTGAGCGCGCTCAATTACGTCACAGGCTTTCGCGCCCCCCTTAAGGAGATGCGCCGCCTCTGCCCGAACGCCCTCTTCTATGTAGACGGGACGCAGGGTTGCGGGGCCATCGAGTTTGACGTGCAAGACCTGGATATCGACATGCTGAGCGTGCATGGCTACAAGTGGATGCTGAGCCCTACCGGCGCGGGCTTCCTTTATGTCAAGCCCAGCGTGCGCCAGTGGCTTGAGCCGAACGTTGTTGGCTGGCGTAGCCACCACAACTGGCGCGACTGGTCGAATCTTCACCACGGCATGCCGGAATTTGCCACGGCAGCAGAGCGCTACGAGGGCTACTTCCCGGCGATGCCGCTCTACTATGCGATGGAGCAGAGCGTCGATCTTTTTCTGAAGCTGGGCACGGCAACCATTGAGGCCCGGGTTCTTGAGCTGGCAGGCAAGTTGCGCGCGAAGGTGGAATCCCTGGGCGGCACTGTGGAGCATCAAAACAGCCCAATCCTGGCCTGCCGTTTTCCGCAAATCGATTCCAACCAGCTTGCTGCGTTGCTGCAAGAGCACAAGATCATTGTCAGTGCCCGCCACGGGCTCTTGCGAGTGAGTGTGCACCTCTATAACAGTCAGGATGATCTGGACCGATTTGCTGAGGGCGTTAGTAGCGCCATCAAACTTCGGGCATGATCTGCCCCCGTCTTGGGGGGCTCATGCGAAGAGTTGTCCCCGAATCCGATTCAGTAAAAAGAGGAGGTTTACGTACGGGCCTCAAAATAGCGACAATGGTGAGTGAGAGATGCGCTTCCTGTTCTTTTCTGACATCCACTCCGACCTGAAAACCCTCGAAAGGTTGGTGGCTCAGGAAGCAGATTACTACTTCTGCATCGGGGATCTGGTCTCCTGGGCTCGTGGCCTCGACAAAGCGGGAGAAATCCTGCGCCAAAGGGCTGGAAAAGTATTTGTGATTCCTGGCAACCACGAGTCGGCTCGCGACATCGAAACCTTCTGTAAGGCTTACGGCCTCCAAGATATGCATTCTCAGTCTCGACAATTCGGATCGGTTCATCTGGCCGCCTTGGGCTATTCGAATCCAACCCCCTTCGACACCCCGGGTGAATATTCCGAAGAAGAGATTGCTGCCCGCCTTGAGCCGTTTTCCACATTATCCCCGCTCGTTCTTGCCTGCCATTGCCCTCCCAAAAATACTCCGCTCGATCAGGCGTCTGGCAACCGTCACTTTGGATCGACGGCCATCGCGAGCTTTATTGATCGTGTTTCACCGCGTTACTTTCTGTGCGGACACATACATGAAGCAGAAGGCGTTCACGCCAACTTGGGAAGCGAGGGCAAAACGATCGGTATCAATGTCGGCAAACGCGGCTACATGCTCGATCTCGCCACCCTCTAACCGAATGAAATTTTTCCAATTTATAGGCCTTGCGATTCTGGCCCTTCTACTCGGCTCCTGCCGTTCAGCACAATTAAAAACACCCGTTGTTTTCGATCCACTCAGCCTCGGGCCGGCCGGCCCGACATTGAAAAAGTACCTCGAGCGAGGCGAAGTCAGCCCAAAGAGAACTCAGCCTCTCGTATCGGTAGTAAAAATCGAAGCTTCACTGCCTGGCTTGAACAAAAAAGGGGAAATGCTGGCTGAAAAAACAGTCGCCCCCAATGGCCATATCTCCTATGAGATGAAGTCTTTCACCGGCGATAACCTGATCAAAACTAAGGTAATTGGTCTCTATCTGAGCGCCGAGCAGGAAGCTTCAGAAACCAATCCTCCAGCAATCACTCCGCAGAATTACAAGTTCAAATTTAAGCGCAAGGATAGCCTGGGCGACAGGATCGCCGTCATCTTTGAACTCACTCCAATTAAGAAGGTGATTGGTCTGTTCAAGGGCGAGTTGTGGCTGGAAGAAAACACGGGCGTCGAGCTTCGACAAGCCGGCCGCCTCGCCAAGAACCCGTCGGTCGTCTTTAAGTCTGCTGATTTTTCACGCGACTTTGAAACTCGCGACGGCGTCACTTTCCTTTCTAAAGTGGACTACCAGGCCGAAACCCGGGTGATCGGCAAGGCAATGCTCAAGATGGAATTTGAGCCGCCTAAGCCCATTTCGGAAACAATCCCACACTTGAATCCGTCCAGATTCTAGATGCGATTGTTCTTGCTCATTGGCTTGACAGCAATTACGGCGCAATGCGCGTGGTTTCATGCTGGCATTAAAGGCGGTCTGACCCTGACTCCTGATCTGGCGCGCGACTTTGGCGCTGGCCGCAGTGGCGGCGGCGAATATTCTACAAGGGTCAATCGAGGGGGCATCGGCCCCTACGTTGAGTTCACCCCAATCGATTCCCTCCCAGGCTTCGAGACGGGCTTCTTCTACCGACGTTTGCGCACTGATTCCTACTTTGGGCCTTTTCCAAATGCTGCTTTGAACTACATAACCCGCACCGCTAGTCTGGTCGAAATTCCGCTTTTGCTCAAATGGCGATACCGCGAGGCTTTCGCTGCGGCAGGTTCGACTATTCGTCGCGCTGGAGACTACGATCAAAACTACCGTCTTGTCCCCACGTTTCCGGGCTTTTCTACAACCGAAACAAAGACCCGTGTTGCGAACGAAAATCGAATCTTGTACGGAGCAACTATTTCCGCTGGCTACTCACAATCTCTCGGCCGAATTCGTTTGGAGCCAGAGATTCGATTCACCCGCTGGACGGCAGTTCGCGACGTACCCCGTCAAAATCAAGTCGACCTTCTCTTAGGAGTCCGCTTTTGAAAAACCTTATTCTCTTCGCCCTATCCCTACCGGCTCTGGCACAGCTGCCGATCAGTATCGGCCTCAAGGGTGGCTACGTCGAAAACAAACAGCCAAACAGTGAAATCTTTCCCCTGAAGGCCGGCCCCTACGTTGAGTTGAGTCTTCCGGTTCTGCCTACCTTTGAAACCGGCCTGATGTTTGAGCGCTACAAACTGGGATCACGCACCGCAACTGTATATCAGGTGCCTATTCTGGTGAAGAAACGTATCAACGCCATCGCAATTAAACCCTTCTTCTCCGGCGGAGTCACCTTGCGCAGAATCCCTTCGCTCAATGAATCCGGTGGCGGAGTCACTCTTGCAGGAGGCCTTACTGTCGGATTGCTACCCATCAAAATAGAACCCGAAATTCGTTATACCCGTTGGATCGGTGCAGACTACACACCAAGATCCAATCAGACCGAGTTCCTCATCGGGATTCGTTTCTAAACTCCACCTAACTGCTAAACTGAAAGCGTCGGTAATACCGTACACATGCGCACATTATTCCTGAACCCTCCTTCGTTTGAAGGCTTTGACGGTGGTGCCAGTTCCCGCTGGCCTGCAACCCGAGAAATTGAAAGCTACTGGTACCCCGTGTGGCTTTGCTACCCCGCAGGCCTGCTGCCTGACTCCAAGGTGGTAGACGCCCCCCCGCACAAAATTACCATCGAAGACACCGTGGCTATGGCCCGTGACTTCGAACTTCTGGTGCTCTTCACCTCTACCCCCGGCTTTCATGTCGACGTGAAAATCGCCGAGATGATGAAGGATTCCAACCCCAAACTGCAAGTTTGCTTTGTTGGCCCTCCCGTCACGGTAGAACCGGAAAAAACGCTGCGTGCCTCCAAGGCCATCGACTTCATCGTCCGCCGCGAATTCGACTATCAGATCGTCAATTACGCCAAGGGCACTCCTCTTGCTGAGTTGCCAGGTGTCAGCTACCGCAAAGACGGTGGCATCATGCACAACCCCGAAGGCGGCTACATCGAGAATCTCGACGAGCTGCCCTGGGTATCGAAGGTCTACCAGCGCGACCTTGATTTCAAACGCTACAACGTACCCTTCCTGCTGCATCCCTTTATCAGCTTCTACACCTCGCGAGGCTGCCCGGCCATGTGCACGTTCTGCCTCTGGCCCCAGACCCACTCCGGCCACCGCTGGCGTCTGCGTTCGGTGCAGGACATCGCAAACGAGGTGCGCTGGTCACTGGAAAACTTCAACGGCCTCAAAGAAATCTTCTTCGACGACGACACCTTCAACTACAAGAAGGAACGTACGATCGAGCTCTGCAAAGAACTCAAAAAGCTCAACTTCACCTGGTCTTGCACCAGCCGCGTCACTACCGATCGCGAGACCCTCGCTGCAATGAAAGACGCAGGCTGCCGCCTGATGATCGTAGGTTACGAGTCTGGTGCCCCCGAGATCTTGAAGAACATCAAGAAGGGTGCAACCGTCGATATGGCCGAGCGCTTCACGCGCAACGCTCATGAACTCGGCCTCACCGTACATGCCGACTTTATCGTGGGCCTGCCGGGAGAAACACGTCAGACCATCCAGCAAACCATCGACTTCGCGAAGAAACTCGATTGTGAAACGATTCAGGTTTCGATTGCCCACCCCTACCCGGGCACTGAGTTCTACGATTACGCACAGAAGAACAATCTCATCCAGCTCGATGCATCGATGACCGACGAGATGGGCCACCAGTTGCCCACCGTCGTTTACCCTGGCCTTGATCGAGCTGAGCTCGTCGATTCCGTCGAGCGCTTCTACGGCGAATACTACTTCCGCCCGAAGGCTGCCTGGCGCGTGGTCAAGAAAGCAATCTTCAATACCGATGAACGGCGCCGGCTGGTAAAAGAAGCTCGCGAGTACCTCGCCCTTCGCAAGAAGCGCAAGAAGTTCGTGGCTGACCAGAAGAGCCAGGCCAGCTACGCCTCAACTGGCGACTAATGCCGGCATCAAGAAGCCGCGTTTACTGGCTCACGGCCTTTGTCGTAGCCGCAAACGTTGTGGGCAACTTTGCACTCTCCTGGGGGATGAAACATCCCACGGGTTGGGCTCCTACCGCCATCGAACCGATCGACGCACTGCTCAGCCCCTGGGTGCTGCTTGGCATTTTACTGCTGGCGGTGTGGACGATCTCTCGTGTCACGCTGTTGTCATGGGCTGACCTTTCTTTTGTCCTGCCCGTTACCAGCATCGGCTACGTCCTCAATGCTGTAATCGGCTTTGCCGTGCTGGGAGAGCATATCTCCTGGCTGCGCTGGATCGGCACGGCCTTTATCCTGAGCGGTACGATCCTCACAGCCGCAACTCCGCCAAAGGCTGATTCGGCATGAAGTGGGCGCTTGTCTTCGGCATCGTTGCCTCGACGATTGTTTGCGACTACCTTCAATCCAGCGCAATGAAGTCGCACGGGGAGGTTTACTCGGCGAGCGTTCTGGCAAAACTCTTTGGCCAGTGGCGTCTGGCCCTCTCGATCGTTTTCATGGCAATCAGCTTTTTCTGTTTCACCCAACTCCTCGCTGTAGCTGATTTAAGCTTTGCCGTGCCCGCTACGGCCCTTACGATTCCAGCCGAAACATTTATGGCTCGCTATGTTTTGCGAGAAAATGTAGGCTTGAGAAGATGGGCGGGCGCAGTACTGGTCGCCATTGGTGTTCTTTTCCTCGAACTGTGATCTATCTCCTGACAGTAATTGCGTGTATCTCGGCGGCCTACCAAGTCACCGCGCTGATCGCCTGTCTGCGTCAGTTGCTTCGACCAGCCACGGTGGTGCGCAACCCTCAGCCCATTTCAATACTGAAGCCGGTGCGTGGGCTGGACCCCGATTTTTACGCCGCAATCCGCTCACACGCCACGCAGGATTATCCTGTACCCTTCGAAATCCTCTTTGGTGCGGCAGACCCCTCCGACCCCTGCTTGCTGGAAATCGAGAAATTGCAAAGGGAATTCCCCAATCTCGACATCAGAATCATCCACGCAACTACCTCTGCCCCGAATGCCAAAGTTGGCGCATTGATCGACCTCGCCGCCCAGGCCCGCTATGACATTTTGCTCGTCAACGATAGCGACATTCTGGTTCCTCAGGGCTACCTGAAGAAGGTATCGGCCCCCCTCGATAATCCGCAAGTAGGAATGGTAACCACCCTCTACCGCGCCACGGCTCACACCATGCCTGGCCGCTGGGAATCACTAGGTATCGCCATCGACTTTGCTCCCAGCGTCCTGGTGGCACCCCTGGTTGGCATCAAAGAATTTGGCCTCGGTGCCACTCTGGTTTTCCGCAAAGTAGATCTCAACGCTATCGGTGGTTTTGAGAAAATCGCAGACTATCTTGCCGACGACTATCAGCTTGCCCGTCACATCACCCAACAACTCAACAAGCGTGCTTACATGTCAGAAGTGGTGGTGGAAACTTCGATAGGCGATGACACCTGGGCCGGAGTTTGGGAACACCAGATTCGCTGGGCCCGCACTATCCGCGTTTCCCGGGGAGGCGGCTATCTCGGCCTCCCCATTACTCATACAGGCCTTTGGATACTCCTCGCAATCCTCAGCGGGGCATGGAGTCTTGCTGCGGCTTTGACGATATGTAGATGGATGACTGCATTTGTGAGCGGATTCTTTGTACTTCGCTCTCCCATTGCGCGGCGCGCCTTTTGGCTCGCTCCTCTTTGGGACCTCTGGGCATTTCTGGTCTGGATGGCGGGCCTTACAGGCTCAACGGTAATTTGGCGTGATGGTGTGCTCACCCTCACCAGAGACGGTAAACTTCTTCGACAGGTACCCTGATGCGCATTTCACTTTGTTTTTTCATTGCACTGACACTTATGGCGCAAAGCCCCAAGGGCGATTTGGGCAAGGCGAAAAAGGCCTTCGAGCGCGCGATGCAGCTCCAGGATGCAGGCAAACTCGAAGACGCCTTTAAGGCCTTGTCTGAAACCATCGAGGCCGATTCCAATTTTGCCCCCGCATGGCGCGAGCGCGGCAAGATCCGCTACCAATTGGGTGAGGTTGAGTTTGGTGCTGCCGATCTCAACCGGGCGCTGGCCCTCGATCCAGACAATTTCGAGGCCTGGATGATTCGCGGCGATATTCTGGCCACAGCAAACAAACTTGAAGATGCGCTCAAGGATTACAACAAAGCTGCGGGTTTCGGGCGCGAGACGGCTCAACTCTACAATGCACGCGGCGTAGTTCAGGTGCGTCTGCGGCAGTTTGACCGCGCCATTGAAGACTTTACAAAATCGATCAAGCTTCGCCTCGACAATCCGGGCACCTATAAAGATCGCGGCGTTACCTACACCATGATGGGCAAGTTTCAGGACGCCCTTGAAGATTACAATCGCGCCCTTTCACTCAAGCCTGATTACCCCGAGGCACACCTCGAGCGGGGCTATGTTTATGGGCAACTTGCTCAGTTTGACCGTGCCATTCCAGACTTCACCATGGTTCTCAAACTGCAACCCGACAACGTTAAGGCCTACACGTTGAGGGCTGCCGCCTACCAGCAGATGAACCAGCCTCAGGCGGCCATCATCGATTATTCCGAGGCGCTCAAGCGCCAGCCCTCAGGCCTGGGTATCCTCATGGCCAGAGCCGCCGCCTACGCCGAGTTGCAGCAATTTGAGGCGAGCCTTGCTGACCGTGAGAAGGCTGTCGAGCTGGCCCCCAAATCGGCAGAAGTTTACATCGCCCGTGGCGGCTCCCACCACCTGATGGGCAATCATGACAAGGGCTTTGCAGACCGGGACAAGGCAATTCAGCTCAACCCAAAGCTGCCAGAAGCCTGGCTTGCGCGCGGCAGCGCTCACTTTCTGCTCGACCATTTCGAGAAGGCCAAAGCAGACCTCGAGAAGGCTCTGGAGCTGAATCCAGCCCTGGATGAAGCAAAAGAAGTGCTGGCCCGAACCAACGAGAAGCTCACTGCGCTCAAGGCCCCAATTCTTGCCAGCAAGCCTGAAGAGGTAAAGGAATCATCACTCTCTGCTGTGCAGACGCTGGCCGAAAAGCAGATCGCCGAAACACCAAAAGCAACCGTACCCCAGGCTGCTCCACCCCAACCGATCGTTGCCAAAGCAGTGGCTCCTCCTACAATTCCTGCTCCTGCAGCTTCCGCTCCTGTGCCCTCCGCGCCACGTGTTGATGCCAGCGATAAACAAAACCTGTCAGCAGACAACCTCAATTTTCTGGGCCGCGAGCTCAATCAGGCTGGCGATTTCCGCAAGGCAATCGAGCTCTTTACGCAAGCAGTTGCCAAGAAGCCAGACTTCCCGATCGCCTACAACGGCCGGGGCTACGCTCATATGCGTTTGGCCGAATGGAAGCTGGCCGAAGAAAGTTTCACACTCGCCATCAAATACAACCCCCGCTACGCCAATGCTTACATGAATCGTTCTGCAGCCCGAGCCAAGCTCGGCGATGTAGCCGGCTCCCAGCAGGACTCAGCCATGTCAAAGCAACTCGGCGCCAAATAGCCTGAGCTCCCTATCACCCTGGGCATGACACAATAAGCGTCATTCGTATGCCTAGAATTCTTGTCAATGAGTGCAAACAGGAAGTCTCCTCGTTTAACCCGGTGCTCAGCCACTACGAAGACTTTCTAACCGATGCCGGCCAGGACATCCTCAATTACCATCGCCCCGTCCGCTCTGAAGTAGGTGGCGCGCTCAGCATCTTTGATTCCCGCCCGGAGCTTGAAGTATTGGGTGGCTTTAGTGCCCGCGGCATCACATCTGCCGGCACTCTGGCCGAGCCCTGCTTCCAGAAACTGGCCTCCCGGTTTATCGAGGCCGTACAGAAGGCGGGCCCTCTGGATGGAGTCTATCTTGCCCTGCACGGAGCCCTCGCCTCAGAAGAAACCGAAGACACCGAAGGCTATCTGATCGAGGAGACCCGTAAGATCGTCGGGCCCAATGTGCCGATCGTCGTCTCGCTCGACCTTCACGGCATCCTCACCGATCGCATCCTCACTTACAGCGATGCCGTCGCTGTCTATCACACCAATCCTCACGTGGACTTCTACACAACAGGCCAGCGCGCGGCCCGCCTTCTACTGCATCTGCTTGACGGCAAGCCCCGCCCGGTGCAGCTTCGCATCCCCATTCCCGCGCTTGTTCGCGGTGCTCAGTGCATCACAGAAACCGGGCTCTTTGGCGGCTTCGTCAAGCGGGCAGTCGAGATCGAAGACGTCCTCTCGGCTGGTCTCTTCATCGGCAATCCTTTTACCGACATCGAAGATCTGGCCTCCAATGTTCTGCTGGTTTGCGACGAGTCCAGTCTCGAAAAGACCGTCGCGCAGGGCAAACAGATTGCCGAAGACTTCTGGCAGGTGCGAGCGCAAATCCAGCAACCGCTCACGAGCCTTGAAGAGAGCATTGAATTAGCCAAGGCCACGCCGGGTCGCATCGTCCTGGTGGACGCAGCCGACGCCACAAGCTCTGGAGCTTCCGGCGACAGCAACGCTATCCTGGCTCAACTGCTGCGGGCGAGGTGCGAGCGCACCGCGCTACTTCCTTTGGTAGACGCACCTGCCGTAGAGGCCTGCTTCGAGGCTGGCATCGGCGCACAACTCACCTTGAAGCTTGGAGGCAGCCTCGACCCACGCTTCACCCCCGTACAGATCACAGGCCGCGTGCGTCTTCTCTTTGATGGCAACCTTCGCAGCGAATCCCATGGTGAAGCCTGGCATGCCGGTAACAGCGCCGTCTTCGAGGCAGGCCCAATCACTATCGTCCTCACCAGCCGCGCCGTCAGCCTCTATGACCGCACCCTCTTTCTAGCCTGCGGCCAGGACCCCGCGAGCTTCGATATGACGGTAGTGAAGTCTCCCCTCTGCCAGCCGCGATTCTTTGAAGAAGGAGCCGCTCTGGTGATTCACGTAGATGCTCCAGGGGCAACCAGCGCTAATGTACGATCACTCGGCCACAAAAGGGCTGCCCGTCCGCTCTATCCGCTCGATCTGGATATGACTTACACACCACAACCCCGTATTTTCAGGCCAGCCTGATGCCGATCCTCTTCTACCTCTGGATTGCCTTCGCGCTGAACTACATCGACCGTCAGATGGTCTATTCGATGTTTCCGGCGCTCGAGCGGGATCTCGCCTTCAGTGCGGCGGCGCTCGGTTGGGTAGGAACGGTCTTTCTGTGGTCTTACACGCCAGCTTTGCCCCTTGCCGGGATCCTTGCAGACCGTTACCGCCGCAATCGCCTCATCGTCTGGAGCCTGCTTCTCTGGAGCGCCGCCACCATCGGCTGCGGCCTTTCGCAATCCCCTGCTGTCTTCCTCTTCTGGCGCGTCGTCATGGGGTTGACGGAAGCCCTTTACTACCCCACTGCAATGGCTCTGATCGCAAGCCACTACCCGGAGGCCGCGCGCTCCCGCGCCCTCGGCCTGCATCAATCCGCGCAGTTTGCCGGTGGGGTGATTGGAGGTTGGTACGGTGGCTGGGCGGCCGATCACACAGGCTGGCGGAGTGCCTTCCTGATTGCCGGGGCAGCGGGGTTGATGTACAGCCCCATACTCAGTCGAGGCCTCCCGGATTCGCCACCACCAGCCAGCTCAAGCGCAGAGCCTGCCAGCCCCTGGGCATTAGCCCGGTCAGTGCCTTTTTTGATTCTCGCTGCCACTTTCGCCAGCTACTGCTCGATCCAGTGGATCTTCTTCGCCTGGTTCCCGACCTACCTCCAGGATCGCTTTCATCTCTCGATGACCGACAGTGGCTGGGCCTCAACTCTCTTTGTCCAGACTGCGTTCATTGTGGGTATTCTGCTCGGTGCGTATCTAGCCGATCGTATACAGGCGCGTCTGCTGGTGACAGCGGGAGGAGCATTCTTCTGTGCCCCATTTTCGTACTTTGCTTTCTCTGCAGACTCCCTGCCACTCTCGCTGGGCTTCGCCACTGCCTTTGGCTTCTTTGCCGGTGGGCTATCGGCGAACGCCTTCGCGGGGGCTTTCGATCTGATTGACCCACGCCTGCGAGGCCTTGCTGCTGGCATTCTAAACATGTGCGGGGGATTTGCCTCGGGCGGCATGATTCTGATTGCGGGCATGCTTCGAAAGACTGTTGGCTTTGCGCCACTTCTATTTGTGGCTATGATCACCACAATGTTGCTTGCAGGCCTCTTGGCATTTTTCGCAACTAGAGTTAAACTCAGCCCATGCTCACCCGCCGTCGAGCCATCTCGAGTCTAGCCATGCCAGCCCTACTTAGTGCCAAAGAAAAAGACAAATCCAAGGCCTTCCACTACGCCGAAGTAGAAGCCAAAATCGCCCGTAAAGACTATAAGGGCATCACCAAAGACGACCTGCCCACACCTTCGCTGGTGATCGACAAAGCAATCCTCGATCGCAATCTCAACTTCATGGCGAAGCACTGCCAGAGCACCGGCATCAACATCCGTGCGCACTGCAAGATCCACAAGAGTGTAGACCTCGCCCGCCGTCAGGTCGCTCTTGGCAGCCTCGGGATTTCCTGCGCCACCATCGCCGAAGCCGAGCTCATGTCAGGTGCCGGCATCCGCAATATCCTCCACACCTGCCAGCCCGCGGGCAAGAACAAGATCTGGCGCGCCGCAGACCTGGCCAAGAAAGACCC
>CANGVB010000019.1 GCA_947456995.1 Bryobacteraceae bacterium
TGAGCTGGTGGTGTATCTTCCGCCAGGCTATGACGAGAACCCGCAACAGCGCTATCCGGTGATGTACTTTCACGATGCGCAGAATGTGTTTGAGGCACATACGGCGTTTGTTCCGGGCAACTATTGGGAGATCGGCGAATCGGCGGGCAAGCTGATTCAGGCCGAGAGGTTGCAGCCGATGATTCTGGTGGGGATTCCGCATGGGGGAGACCGGCGGGTGGATGAGTTTACGCCAAGCCGCAATCCGCAGAACAACTACGGGGGACAGGCTGCGCTCTATGGGCGGATGCTGGTTGAGGAAGTATTGCCGTTTATTGAGCATCAATACAGGGTGTTGCCGGGGGCGAAGAATACGGGCCTTGGCGGGAGTTCCCTTGGTGGGCTGGTAACGATGTATCTGGGGATTCGGTATCCGGAGCATTTTGGGAAGCTGGCGGTGATGTCCCCGTCGGTGTGGTGGGATTACCGGATGATTTTGCGCAAGATTGTGTCGGTGACGCACAAGCAACGCGCGAGGGTGTGGCTGGATGTGGGTTGTCATGAGGGGTCGAATCCGCGTGGGACGCTGCGGGATGTCCGGCTGCTGCGGGATGTATTGGTGCGTAAGGGGTGGAAGCCGGGGGTGACGTTGTTTTATTACGAAGACCCGCAGGGTGGGCATGATGAGAAGGCGTGGGCGGCAAGGGCGCCGCATATGTTGCAGTTTTTGTTTCCGGGGGCGAAGGCGCAGGTGGAGTTGCCGTTGGCGCTGGATTTGGCGGGTTAGGGGAGAAGCATTTAAAGCTAGCCGTCTTACTTGGTAGCCCGCCAGGCAAGGAAGAGCCCGTCCGGTTCGACGTCTTCCCAGTAAGAGATGAAGTCGCTTGATACCTCGCGGCAGTGGCGGGCAAGAAGCTTCTCCATCTGTTTTCGCTCAAACCATTGCTCCCAGGCCGGAGTTTTGAAGCGGCCCCAGTGTTCGGCGTTTTTGTCGATGATGACGAGCTTGCCGCCGGGCTTGAGTACGCGGGTGAGCTCGGCTACCGCTGCATCGATATCGACCGCATGCTCGAGGCTTTCGGTGGCATAGACGAAGTCGAAGGAATTGTCTTTGAAGGGGTATTGGGTGAGGGTGCCGCAGACGGGGGCAAGCGGGGGTTGTGCGTGGGCCAGCATTGCCAGGGCAAGATCTAAAGCGACGATTTTGGTGGCGGGGTTCTGATCGACCAGCACACGGGCGAAGCGGCCTTTGCCGCAGCCGGCGTCGAGGGCGAGTTTGCCGTTCATGTCGCCGAAGAAGCGGGCGATCATCTGGACGTGATAGATGCGTGGGTCGATGGTGGAAGGGAAGTGTTCTTCGTCGCTTGCGGATTCTTCAAAGCTTTGCCGGATCTCAGACAAAGCAACGGCGCGGGCGGCCTTTGAGGGCTGCCCGCGCCGGAATCGATCCTGGAGCCAGGAAAACAAAGTTAAGCGTGGGTGAGGAAGATGGGCAGGCCCAGCTTTTCGGCGTAGTTTGGACGGTAACGGTCGGTGTTGTACATGCTGCCGAGTTCTACCTTGCGGGGCCCGAGCTTGGGGTCGGGAATCGGGCTCATCACGTAGCAGCCGTTGACGATGGCGGTCATGAGGCCGCTCTTGTTGGCCACGATCGTGTCGAGCGCCATGTTGCCAAAGGTTGTGGCAACCATCTTGTCGACAAAGTCTGGCGCGCCCGAGCGGAGGTCATAGGTGAGGTCGCTGACGATGGTTTCTTCCTTGAAGCGCTTCTTGAGCTCGTCGGCGAAGACTTCGCCTACATTGAGCTTCTTGCGGTGGCCATAGGCATCGGCTTCACCGTAGCTGACCACCTGATAGCCCTGCCATTCGGCGCCTTCAGAGAGAATGACCAGTGAGTAATTGCTGGGGTTCTTGCGCTTGTCATCCATGAGGAGCTGCACCATCTTGTCGAGGTCGAACTTGTACTCGGGGATGCCGCAGCGGACGCTGGTGACATAGGCGGTATAGAGAGCGGTGTAGCCGGCGTCGCGACCGAAGATGCGGAAGATACCGATGCGCTCGTGGGAGCCAACGGTGGTGCGCTGGCGCTGGACGGCCTCCATGGCGCGGCTGATTGCGGTTGAGAAGCCGATGCAGTATTCGGTGTTGCGCACGTCGTTGTCCATCGTTTTCGGAATGGCAACCACTTTGAAGCCGAGCTTGTCGAGGGTGGCGGCGTAGCTGAGAGTGTCATCGCCACCGATGGCTACCAGGTATTCGAGGCCCAGTGCTTCGAGGTTCTTCAAAACCTGTGGGCTCATGTCGTAAGCGGTGTTAGTGATACCGTCTTTGGTGACTTCTTTGGTGGGGAAGGTTGCGCCGGCCAGGAAGTCGGGCAGCTTCTTCATCTTGGAGGGGTTGGTACGGCTGGAGTGCAGGAACGTACCACCGGTGCGATCGATCGTGCGGGTGTTCTCGCGGTTGAGATCGAGGACGTAGCGGCTGCGGCTGGCCGGATCTTCGAGGTTCAGGTGGGTAAGACCCTCCCAACCACGCCGGATGCCAACCACATCGATACCGAGTTCAGCACCGCGGTAGGTCACACTCTTGATTACGGAATTGAGGCCGGGGACATCGCCGCCGCCAGTCAGGATACCGATTCGCCTTTTTGCCATGAAAGCTCCTTCAAAGGAATATTGAGGTTTGAAACTTATAGTGTAAACGGGACCAGCGGGGCTAAGGATGGTAGATGAGAAAAAGCTGGCGGAAATGTCGTATACTCAGGAAAGTGCCCAAAGGCGATGTCCTTGGGGAGTATTTTTATGGTCATCCTCGTTACTATTCTTCACGTGATTGCTTGTCTGATTTTGATTGGCGTTGTTCTATTGCAGAGCGGCAAGGCAGCCGATCTTGCCGGTGCTTTTGGCGGTATGGGGTCGCAAACGACCTTTGGTCCGCGTACGGCAGCGACAGTTTTGTCGAAGGTAACGACGGTATCGGCCGGGTTGTTTATGGTTACCAGTCTGACACTGGCCGTTCTGGCGACACGGGGCGGGGCTGGTACAGCGGGTGGTGGTACGGTGCTTGAGCGCACCAACCTGCCTGCACCTCCTGCGCAAGTCGAAAAGAAGGCTCCATCGCAACAGCCTGCTGTGGAATTGGTGGATGAACAGGGCAATGTACAGAAGAAGTTTGAAGTCGAGCTTCCCAAGGATGGTGCCAAGGGAGCTGACGGTAAACCGGTTCCTGTGAAGATCGGCAAGGAAATTCCTGTCGACTCCAAGGGGAATAATTTGAAGATCCCTGCTCCGGCAGCAACCCCTGAAAAGAAATAAGTCCGAAAGTTGATGGCTGACCTCAGGCCATCGTAGTAAACTGAAGGCTGTCACCTGCGGAGGTGGCGGAATTGGCAGACGCACTAGCTTGAGGTGCTAGCGGGTAACACCGTGCAGGTTCAAGTCCTGTCCTCCGCACCAAAAATCAAAAGCGACCCTGAAAAGGGTCGCTTTTTCATTTCCCACCGTAGTTTCCAAAAGAACCCAAGACTCCTCTAAGACTTTCTGCGGCCAATTCGATAAGGCAAAAGAGACGAACGCGCGCTGATGGGCGGCGTTTGAATTACCCGGTAGGATCCGGGAAGATCCACACTCGAACTTGAGCTGGAGAGGAAAAGGAATTTCACTATGTCTACGGCAGTTTTGGCTATCCCTACAAGGACAAAAGAAGAGCGGGCGGGCAAGTATCTGGCATTTCACCTTGGCCCTGAAGAATTTGGGATTCAGGTTCTCAAGGTGAGAGAAATCATGGGCATCCAGGAGATCACCGCAGTGCCGCATACTCCTCTTCACACCAAAGGGGTAATCAATCTGCGTGGAAAAGTAATCCCGGTTGTGGATTTGCGGCTGAAGTTTGGGATGCCTGAGGTCACATATACCCAACGGACATGCATCATAGTGACCGAAGTTGAAGGGGAATCCGGGCCGATGATGATTGGCGCGGTTGTAGACGGGGTGAGTGAGGTACTGAATCTGGCCGTGGCTGACATTGAGGACACGCCGGATTTTGGTGGTGAGGTTGCAACGACAGGCTTGCTGGGCATGGCCAAAGTGAAGGGGAAGGTAAAGATCCTGCTCGACATTGATCACGTGATGACTCACCAGGATCTGAATGAATTGGGCAAGTTGTTGAACTAGAAGGCGTTGATTGAGAGAAGCTGCAACCGGGTACCACACGCATGGGGAAAGAAGAATCTGGAATGAATTCGACAGAAGTAGAAGCACTACTGGAGCGTGCAGCCACGCAAATCATGTTGGGCGAGAATGCCGAAACAGTTGCAACGCTTGCGCTGTTGAGCAGCATATCGATTCCAGCCGAGGCAATGAAACTGGTTGTGGAGTTGCACGGCGTAGCAAAGGAAAACGTTTCGGAGCAGAACCAGTGGGAAGATGAATCGAGCCGAGCTCAAGTTGAGCAGGGGCTGGACCGGTTGAGGCAGATTTTGTCGGAATTTGCCAAGACTGGTGACGTGGTGGTGGCGCGGGCGGCAACCCCGGCGCAGGTTACCTCGAGTGCACTCAATCAGGATCCGGAACTGGTTGGGGATTTCATTCTTGAATCGCGTGAGCATCTGCAAACTGTGGAGTCCGGACTGCTGGTGCTTGAAAAAGAGCCAACCAATCCTGAGACGCTCAATGCAGTATTTCGCAGCTTTCACACGATCAAAGGGTTGGCAGGTTTTCTCGAATTCGCTCACATTCAGGCCGTATCACATGAAGTGGAGACGATTCTAGACCTGGCCCGAACAGGGCAGTTGGTGCTGAGCCCGAATCTGGTGGACCTGACGCTTGAGAGCGCGGATTTTGTGGGCAAGGAGATTTTGCGGATTGAAGCGCAGCTTCACGGGCAGGATCCGGGCGAGGAGCAAGACCCCTGGTCTTTGCTGGACCGGGTGAGAAAAGTGATTGGCGGGGATCATTCGGCCTCCGCACCGGAACAAGCAAAAGTTGTTGAAGCGGTGAAGGAAGTAGAAGCACCCGTCAAAGTAGCTGAGATCCGGAAACCCGAAGTTGTTGCCAGTGTTTCAGAGGAAGCGACGGTTGCCCCGAGTGCGGCGGCGGGTCAGGATTCGAAATCGAAGAAGGCAGTGACAACCGACACCCATGCCATTCGAGTGGATACGGCAAAACTGGATTACCTCCTGGACATGGTGGGTGAAATGGTGATTGCCGAGTCGATGGTGCGCCTGGACCCTGATTTGAGTGGCACCAAGAACACCAGGTTACAGAGAAATCTCAACCAGTTACGCAGGGTGACCGAAGAAGTGCAGAAGGTTGCGATGGCGACGCGGCTGATTCCGGTTGGCACCTTGTTCCAGCGAGTAAACCGGCTGGTGCGCGATACCTCGCGCAAAGCCGGGAAGATGGCAGATGTCGAACTGGTAGGCGAAGATACCCAACTCGACAAGACGATTATCGAAGAGCTGACCGACCCGATCATGCACATGGTACGCAACTCGATCGACCATGGCATTGAAGCTCCGGCAGACCGCGTCAAGGCCGGCAAACCGCAGTCCGGGCGTGTACAACTGAAGGCTTATCGTCAGGCCGATCACATTCAGATTGAAATTGTCGATGATGGCCGGGGTTTGAACAAGGACAAAATTCTTGCCAAGGCTCGTGAGCGGGGGCTGATTGGGGATACGGTGCACCTGAGTGATTCCGAGATCTTCCAGTTGATCTTTGAGCCAGGTTTTTCGACAGCAGAAAAAGTAACTGACATATCCGGACGCGGCGTTGGGATGGATGTTGTCAAAAAGCAGATTCAGAAGCTACGAGGGAAGATCGAGATTCAGTCCACGCCTGGACTGGGAACGACCTTTTACCTCAAGCTGCCGCTGACGCTGGCGATCGTCGATGGCCTGGTGGTTGGCGTGGGGAGAGAGCGCTACATCCTGCCCATTTATTCGGTGCACGAAATGTTTCGGCCTACCGAGAACCAGGTTTCAACCGTGCAGGGACGCGGGGAGATGGTGATGGTTCGCAACCAGTTGCTGCCGCTGATCCGGTTGCACAGATCTCTTGGGGTCAGGCCGAAGAACGAAGATGTACTCCAGACACTGCTGATCGTTGCCGAGACCGAAGGACGCCGCTTTGTGTTGATGGTGGATGAGTTTATTGGCAAGCAGGAAGTAGTGATCAAGAGCCTGGGAGCAAGTATCAAGAACACCCCTGGGATTGCTGGCGGAGCCATTCTCGGCGACGGCCGTGTGGGGCTGATCCTTGATCTTGAGGCGATTTATGTCGAGCGGAGCTCAAGAGCAGAAATCATCAAAGAAAGCCTGCTGACTGCATGCTGAAAGAGTCGCCCAGCCAGTATCAGACGACTCGACTGAGCCCTAAGCTCTTTGACGCGGTGCGGGACTATGCCTACCGGACGGCGGGTATTGAACTGCAGGATGGCAAACAGGAGATGGTGGCTGCACGGGTATGGAAGCGGGCCCGGGCTCTTGGCTATGAATCGGCCGACGATTACTTTGAAGCCGTGTCGAGGGACAAAAGCGGGGATCTGCAAGTAGACCTGATCGATGCTTTGACCACCAATTTCACGAGTTTTTTTAGAGAACCTGCGCACTTTGATTTCTTGCGGAACCAGATTTTGCCGCATCTGCGCTGGCGCAATCAGTTCACGATCTGGACTGCGGCGAGTTCGAGTGGTGAAGAACCCTATTCCATTGCCGTTACGCTGATTGACACTCTGGGAGAGAGTGCTCTTCGCCAGGCCAAGATCAAAGCCAGCGACATTTCGACGAAGGTATTGCGCAGCGCCGAAGCCGGGGTTTACCCGGAAGAGCGCTTTCGGAGCCTCGATCAAAAGTGGCGAAGCCGCTATTTGTTGCGTGGTACCGGGGCGCAGGAAGGGAAGTTTCGCTTTCGCCCCGAGATTCGCAAAATGATTCAGTTTGAGCGAATCAATCTGATGGAGCCGCTTCCTGCGGACGGGCCATTCCCTCTGATTTTTCTGCGCAACATCATGATTTACTTTGACCGGCCAACACAGGAGCGGGTTGTCGCTGCAATGACTGCGAAGCTTGAGCCCGGGGGATATCTGTTTGTTGGGCATTCCGAAAGTTTGAACGGGATTTCACACACCCTTGAGCATGTACAGGTAGCTATTTACAAGAAGGCTGGACAACTGGAGGAACGTAGAGCATGAACATTCTGAGTGGTCGAAGGAAGAGCCAATGCTAGCGGTAGGAGTTGGAGACATGAAGGTGAGCGCCAAGCAGGAAGAAGTCCTGGTTACCTATGGCCTTGGTTCCTGCATTGGCATCACGATATGGGACCCGGTGAGCCGTGTCGGAGGACTTTTGCACTTCATGCTGCCGGAATCTCAGACCGATCCGGTAAAGGCCAAAGATCATCCCGCACTGTACGCAGACACGGGCATACCCCTGCTGTTCAAGAGTGCCTATCAGTTGGGTGCTGACAAAAAAAGGCTACTGGTCAGGGTAGCTGGAGGGGCGCAAGTGCTAGACGGCGACGGAGTGTTCAATATTGGCAAGCGCAATTACCTGGCGATGAAAAAGATCTTCTGGAAGGCCGGAGTGATGATCCACGCCGAAGAGGTGGGGAAGAACATTTCAAGGACTCTGCGACTTGAGGTTGGATCTGGAAAACTGCTGCTGCAGGAAGCCGGGGAGGAAGCGCGCGAGTTGGGGCTGCAGCGCTGCGCCTAATCCAATGAAACAAAACAAGGTTCAATTCGCAAACGAAAGTGCTACGGGCAGAGGCAGTTCGGCCCACGAAAGGAAACGACTCTAATGGCATTCGACGTAATGATTGTCGACGATTCTCCCGCGATGCGCCGCTTTATCCGCAGGGTGATCGAAGTATCGGGCTTTAGTGTGGGGCGTTATCTGGAAGCCGGTAACGGAGAGGAAGCTCTGGCGCAACTAGAGCATGAATGGGTAGATGTCGTTTTGACCGACATCAACATGCCGCAGATGGACGGGGAGCAACTGGTTACAGAAATGCGAAAGCAGGAGCATTTGATGGCAATTCCGGTAATCGTGATTTCGACCGATGCTACAGAGGCGCGCATCGGAAGGCTTGCTCAATTAGGCGCTCAGGGTTATGTAACCAAGCCATTTGCTCCTGAGCGATTACGAGAGGAAATCGAAAACGTTCTGGGGGTCACGCCGGAGGGCGCGATGGTTGGGGCTGGAGTGGGAATGGATGGAGGCGATGATGAGTTTAGTTTTTGATCGGGAATTGTTGAGCCAGCAACTTGGAGTTGCCGCTACAGAGGTGCTTGAAACAATGTTCTTTGCCTCGGTGGACTTGTGTAAGGACGAGGCGGGGGACTCTTCGGGAGACTCTGGTGTAGACCGGATCGGGGCTTCACTCGACTTTCATGGGGCCTGTGCCGGACGCCTCGCCCTGTCCCTGGATCGGGCTGCGGCTGAGGGTTTGGCTGCGAACTTTTTTGGGGGTGTTGGCGAAGGAGGGCCGGAAGAGGACAGCCAATCGGTGATGGTAGAACTGACGAACATGGTGTGCGGGGCGATGTTGAGTCATCTGGACAAGAACTCGATTTTTTGTCTCGATACGCCGCAGCAGCTCAAGGCTGGTGAGCAGGTAACAGGAGAAATCGTCAAGGAACTTACGATCGATGACGGCCTGCTGCGTCTCGCTTTTTCGCTGAATGCATCTGCTGCGAACGAGCCCTCTGGCAAGGTGGGCGCACAATAAATGTCACTGCCAGCAAATCAGACCGGTTGCCCCATTCGCGTCCTGATCGTGGATGATTCGGCTGTGGTGAGGAGATTGCTGAGTGAGGCATTGTCCGGGCAGCCGGACATTGAAGTAGTAGGGACGGCACCGGATCCGTTTGTGGCACGGGACAAAATTCTGGAGCTACGTCCGCATGTCCTGACGCTGGACATCGAGATGCCGCGGATGAATGGCCTGACTTTTCTGAAGCGAGTGATGCATTACCAGCCGATGCCGGTGATCATTATCAGTTCACTTGGGCAAGCAGGATGTTCGGCATCGGTGGAGGCGCTGCGACTCGGGGCAGTGGATGTATTGGGCAAACCACACGGCCCTTACTCGGTAGGGGAGCTGAGTGCGCAGTTGGCGGATAAGGTACGGTTGGCCGCTGTAGCGAAGGTAGGGCGAGACGCGGCCGCAGGGCGTAAATCAGGGCTGGCGAGCCCGGCGCCGAGGGCTGCCTCGATGGGCTGGTGCCGTCATGTGGTGGCGATTGGCTCCTCGACCGGCGGCACTCAGGCAGTGGAAGCAGTACTCCAGGGTTTTGGAGCAGACTGCCCGCCGATTGTGGTGGCGCAACACATCCCTGCAGGGTTTAGCCGGGCTTTTGCCAAGCGCCTGAACGAGGCGCTGCCAATGGAAGTGAAAGAGGCTGAGGACGGCGATAGTGTGAAGGCGGGAAGAGTTCTAATTGCCCCTGGCAACTTTCATACGTTGCTCAAGAAGCAAGGGTCTTCTTATGTAGTGACGGTAAAGGACGGCCCGCTGGTTTGTTATCAACGGCCGAGTGTAGATGTGCTTTTCGGATCGGTTGCACAGGTGGCAGGCCCGGACAGTGTGGCGGTGATTTTGACAGGAATGGGAAGTGATGGGGCGCAGGGGATGAAGCGGGTGCGCGAAGCAGGTGGCTGGACGATTGCACAGGACGAGGCAAGCTGTGTTGTCTATGGCATGCCGCGAGAAGCGGTGAAGGCCAATGCGGTTGAAGAAGTTGTAAGCCTGGGCCAGGTGGCTGCGGCAATCGACGAGGGCCTTAAGAAACAGAGCCGGCCAAGTGCAGCCGTTTCGTTGCCCTACCAAAAATCATCTGCCATTTAGGTTTCCTTTCAAAGGAATCCAAATCAGACCGATACGTACACAAGACCCAAATGGGCGAGAGAAGAAGAGGAGAACAATGAATATTTACAAACAAATGCTGGCAGTCTGTCTGGTGGCTCTGCCGCTGGCAGCCGAAATGAAGCTGTCACATGCAGACGCAGTCAAGAATGCGGTAAAGCGCACCAATCCCGAGTACAGCCCGATGGCGAAGCAGATGAGGATTCAGGGCGATGTTGAAGTAGAAGTGAAGATTTCTGAAAGCGGCGATGTTTCCGACGTGAAGGTAGTAACGGGTAACCCGATGCTTTCAGCCACGGTAGTCAAAGCGATGAAGGAATGGAAATTTACACCATTTAGCGAAGACGGTAAGCCGGCACAGGCAGTAGCGAGCCTGCGCTTTACATTCAAGCAATGATGACTCGATAAAGGCTCTAAAACACGTGGGCACGAGAAACAACAGGGAGGTTGAAAAGAAAGCAATGCAAACAAGCGCAAGCAAAAAACTAATTGGCAGTGTAGGACTGCTGATTGCTCTGGCCCTCGTCGTAGGTGGTGGAGCGCTGACGGTGAATTATCGTCTAGGGGATTTACTGAACGAAGCGATCACGGTAAAGGCCAAGCTGCGGGATTCGGCCAGCAAGATCGGTCAGGAGGCAACCGAAATGGTTGCCGCTGAACGCGGGCTGGCCTTCTCGATGATGCTGCAGCAAACACAGCAGGCTGATTCGATGAGAGCGAGGTTCAGCAAGTCGCAAGAGCTTTTTCAGCGTGCGGCTAGCGAATATGCGGCAGGAGTGAAAAATACTCCTGCTGAGGCTGAGGTGAACAATCTGATTGCCACCTTTGAGACCTCGCGGCGCATGCACGAGGAATTGCGCGGGATGATGGAGCAGCAAAAGATGGATCTTGCCATCGCTCTGCTGAACGAGAAACTATTGCCACAACTTTCTGGGTTGAGTGAGTCTGCAAGAAAGCTTGCTGAATACCAGACCGCGCAGATTGAGAAGTTGGGGCATAGCGCAGCTGCTACCGGCTCGGCTGGATTTTGGATTGTGTTGATCTTGAATCTGGTGGCCTTTGCGGTGGGGGCTGTTGTCTTCCTGATGGTCAAGAAGTTAACCTCGACGCTGCGTGACACGGTTGCCGAGCTGAGCAATAGTGCACAGCAATTGAGCAACACTTCGTCTGAGGTAGGCAGCTACAGCATGTCCCTGTCAAAGTCCGCCAGTGACCAGGCGGCTTCGCTTGAGGAGACTTCGGCCTCAACCGAAGAAATCCATTCGATGACGCGAAGCAATGCTGACAACTCGAAACAAGCGGCCTCACGGATGCAGGAAGCCGCCCAAAAGGTGGAAGAGGCCAACAATGCCTTGTCCGAGATGGTGAACAGCATGAACGAGATCAGTACTTCATCCAGCAAGATCTCGAAAATCATCAAGGTGATTGACGAGATTGCCTTCCAAACGAATATTCTCGCGCTCAATGCTGCGGTGGAAGCCGCGCGTGCTGGTGAAGCGGGTATGGGCTTTGCAGTAGTGGCCGATGAGGTGCGCAATCTGGCGCAGCGATCTGCTCAGGCAGCCAAAGACACGACGCAGTTGATCGAGGAATCGATCCAGAGCGCTACCAGTGGCAAGAACAAGCTGGATCAGGTGGCGCGAGCTAGCGCCAGTGTAAATGATCTGGTGAAGGCAGTAGGCAGCCTGGTGCAGGAAGTTCGTCTTGGCAGTGAAGAGCAAGAGCGTGGCATCGAACAAATTGCTAAAGCAGTGAGCCAGATGGAGCGGGTCACGCAACAGATTGCGGCCAATGCTGAGGAAGGTGCTGCTGCGGGCGAGGAACTGCGCAAGCACGCATCGACAGTGGGTCGAACGGTGGATTCATTGCAAGCTCTGGTGGGGCAAGACATGGTGCAGGCCAAAGCTCCTGCCCGCAAGGCGCTGCTAGCTGGAGCCCCCTCAACACCCAGCAAGACGGCATTAACCAGTAGCCGGCATGAGAGTGCAAGCTTTAGCAAGCCTAGCGCGTCGACGAATCGGTATCAGCCAAGTTCCAGCTCAGGGCAGAGTTCTAATGTTGGAGTGATGGACAAGAAGGACCCCTTCCCCATGGACGACAGCTTCGAGGAGTTCTAAAGAAGGCTCCGCAAGGGCCTGAAATTGAATCCATCCCGGAATCGAGACCCAACTCCTCAAGAGCGTTCATTCGCGCTTGAGGAGTTTCTCTTTATTGGGGCTTCGTTTTGAGCCCGCCCGTTTTGTCTGAGTTCCGCGAATCAACGGCTTGGTGCAGCAGGAGCGACACTTCGACTCTCATGCCTGTGTGGATTTGTTCCCGTAGGCGGACGGTCGCTTTGATCGGCAAAAGAAAGCTATCTCTGTTGGTGTCGCGAAAAAGGGAGGTATTCCAACGGGTGCTTCCCAAGATGGCCATCACCTTCACTGAGCCAAAAGGCTTTCTGGATCCCTTAACGCTGCCACTAATCTCGGCTGCGACCGCCCTGGGCAAGCTAACAAAATGCCAGGCAGATTTTCCTTCATAAAGCCAAACCGTAGCCTCGAAGGTGAATTCCTGACTCATGGATAAGTGCAGCGAGCGTCTGCTTAGTCGCCGTCTTTGAGCTGGTATGCGAGGTAGTTTTCGAGGCCCATCTGATCGATCTGTACGAGCTGGGCTTCAAGATAATCGACGTGTTCTTCTTCAGCCTTGAGGAGGGATTCGAAGAGCTCCCGTGAGCCGTTATCGCCTTCTTCTTTGGCGATGCGAACGAAGCGATTGTAGCTCTCGACGGATTCCAGCTCGAGCTTGAGATCGCTCTCAAACTGGGCTTTGATTGTGGCCCCAACGCTGAGTTCCATGGGGCGCGTGAGATTGGGTGTGCCTTCGAGGAACAGGATGCGCTGCATGAGGGATTCGGCGTGGCGCATCTCGTCGATTGAGGCTTTGCGAACGTGACTGGCCAGGTGAGTATAGCCCCAGTCTTCGCACATCATGGCATGGATGAAATATTGATTGATCGCGAGGAGCTCTTCTCGCAGTGCCTCGTTGAGGGCGGTGATGACTTTGGGATTGCCTTGCATGGATACCAACAGGATCGCAAGAAATTGGAGTATGCAGAATGGGGAGTTGAGATAGGATTGGGCGCATATGCGCTTTATCTTCTTGATGATGTTCTCTGTTGCCGCTTTTTCGCAGGACTGGGTGGAGTTATTTAACGGCAAGAATCTGGATGGCTGGGTGGTGAAGATTGCCGGGCATGAGCTGGGGGATAACTATGGCGATACGTTCCGGGTACGGGACGGGACGATTGTTGTTTCTTATGACAAGTACAAGGAGTTTGGGGCGCGGTTTTCGCACCTGTTCTACAAGCAGAAGTTCTCACATTACCGGCTGGCCATGGAATACCGGATCGTAGGGGAGCAGATGAAAGATGCTCCTGCTTACGCGAAGCTCAATAGCGGAGTGATGGTGCATTCGCAGTCGCCGGAATCGATTCTGAAAGATCAGGACTGGCCGATTTCTGTTGAGGCGCAGTTCTTGAGCAATGAAGGAGAGATGAAGCGGCCGACGATGAATGTCTGTACGCCGGGGACGGAGATCTTTATGAACGGGGCGATGGTGAAGGCGCACTGCACGAATTCGACGTCGAAGATCTTTCGTGGGGAAGGGTGGGTGAAGGTAGAGGTGGAGGTGTTGGGTTCTAAGCGAGTACGGCATTTCGTGGAGGGGGAGCAGGTGTTGCAGTATGAGAACCCGCAGATCGGCGGTGGGGTGGCGAACCGGTTTGACCCGGCGGTGAAGGTGGACGGGAAGTTGCTGACCGAGGGCTATATCGGCTTGCAGAGCGAGAGTCATCCGGTGGAGTTTCGGAATCTACGTTTGCTGCAGTTGAAGGGGTGTATGAACCCGAAGGCCCGGAACTTCAAGAAGCAGTATGTAGAGCCGGATGAGGCGGCTTGTGTGTTTGGGCGGTAATCAGCGCCCGAAGACTTCTTTGAGCAGCGGGGTGATGCGGGCGGCAGGGTTGGTGCGGATCTGCTTTTCTTCTTCAGCTACCAGCAGGAAGATGCCGTCCACTGCTTTGGTTGTGACGTAGCCTTCGATGTCGATCGAATCGCTTCGCATGAAGGGGATTTGTTTGAAGCGGGCGGTCATGTCGTTGAAGGCCTTCATGGCGCCAACGGCCTGCATGGATTCCGATATGGGCGGGCGGAAGGCGCAGATCAGTTTTTCGCTGGTGGTTTTGCGGAAGAAGTCGGTTGCTGCGGTATCGCCTCCTCGCAGCAACTGCAGGGCATCGCTGATGGTCATCTGCTTGAGTGCGCCGAGGAAGATCTCTTTGGCAGCCGGGGCGGCTTTCTCGGCTGCGCGGTTCATGCCGAGTACGAAGTCATCGATGAGCTTGCCAGCGCCGACCAGTCGGAGGCCCTTCTCGACAGGCCTGAGTTTTTCGGGCAGCAGGATTTTGATGAGTGCACTTGCGAAGAAGCCGTCGGGCCTTGAGGCCAGGCCTACTGCGTTGGTGAGGCCGATCGTGAGCGCTTCTTTGATACCCAGGCCGTTCTTGTCGCCGTTAGATTTAGGCTTGAGCTTGCCGAAGATGTCTTTGAACTGCGCTTCGAGCGGGAGGCAGGCACACAGAAGAAGTTGCGATCGACGTGTCGTCATAGTGTTATGAGTTTACGATCATTGCATGCCACTCTTTTTTGCCGGGCTCTGGAGGCTTTGGTGGAGCTGGCGCTCGCGGGCGGCGAGGGTTGGCTTTTGCAAGCGGTCGTAAACGCGAGCGAGGCGATAGTGGGGCTCGGGCACTTTGGGGTTGAGTTGGATGGCGCGCTCGTAGGCTTGTGCAGCGGCGGTGAAGTCACGCTCACGCTCGAGGAGCTGGCCGAGCTCGAAGGGGAA
>CANGVB010000020.1 GCA_947456995.1 Bryobacteraceae bacterium
ACTGTAAAGAAATGTAAAGGAATTGTGATAAAATCGGGCGCAATTGGGAGTCTCGTCCAAAAAACGAGGTGCTCAAATTTCTCTAGGAGTCTTCCATGGTTAGAAGAATCTCGACCATCGCGTCCTTGTTGGCGTTGATGTGTCTAACATCCTTGGGGCAGGAGTTTCGGGCCACAGTAACGGGCCGGGTACTCGATAGCTCCGGTGCAACTATAGCGGGAGCCACCGTGAAGGTGGTGAACTCGAACACACAAGAAACAAATACTGCAACAACAGACGTATCGGGTGTTTACAACATCCCGTTGCTGCGTCCGGGACAGTACACAGCAACAGCAACTCAATCTGGCTTCAAGTCGGCAGTTCGCAGCAACATTACGCTGAACGTCAGCCAGGTTGCCGGTATTGATTTCGTACTTGAAGTTGGCCAGTTGACCGATTCGGTTACGGTTGAAGCCAATGCGGCAGTGCTTGAAACGCAGACCGCGTCACGGTCTGGCATTATCGACAACAAGACACTGACTGACTTGCCGCTCAATGCGCGTAACCCGTTCATGCTGGGCGCGACTCAGTCGGGTGTTACCTTCCGCGGTGCTGCAATCTGGCAGCGTCCCTTTGATAATGGTGCCATCGCTGAATGGTCCATCAACGGCGGCCAGCAGTCACGCAACGAATTTTTGATGGACGGAGCTCCAAACAACGCGCAACTTGGCGGCAATAACATCGCCTATGTGCCTGTTGTCGACGCCGTGCAGGAATTCACGATCCAGACCAACTCTTATGACGCAGCTTATGGCCGCACCGGTGGCGGCGTTGTGAACGTCGTTCTCAAGAGTGGTGGTGCACAGCATCACGGTACGGTTTATGAGTTTATGCGCCGCGCTTCGCTGAATGCGAACTCCTTCCAGAACAATGCCCTTGGCCGCAATTCGGCTGGTGTGCCGAATGCAGTTCGCCCCAACGGATTCATGGATCAGTATGGCGTCCAGATGGATGGCCCGATTTATATTCCGAAGCTTTTGACTAAAGAGAGCAAAGTAAAGCTCTTCTATATGGGCAGCTATGAAGGCTATCGCGAAGGTACGCCCAACCCGCTGCGTAACAGCTTCGCAGCCGAAGAAATGCGCACTGGGGACTTCAGCAAACTGACGCAGGCAAACGGCCAGCCGATTCTTATCTTCGACCCCCTCAATGCAACGATGGTAAATGGAGATCCGGTTCGTTCGCAATTCCCGAACAATCAGATCCCTGCCAGCCGTATTGACCCTGTCGCCCGCAACGTTATGGCATTCATGCCCAAGCCGAATGCAACTTCACCCGGGCAGCGATACTCCACGACGAACTTCATTCTTCCCACTTATGTCAACAACGATGACTTCTACAACCTGATTCTGAAGTTTGACTGGAACTTTGGTGACAAGCACCGTACCTTCATCCGTCATGCATCCAACGACCGCACCGAAGAACGCTGCGTCAACGGTATCTGTTCGGGTCCTGGTATGGACGGGCAGCAGCCCTTTCAGCGCATCAACGACGCTTACGTAATCGACTGGGTGAGCACTCTGAATTCCACCACTGTATTCAACGTGCGCGCCTCCTATAACCGTTTCATTGAAAAGGGTTTCGGTCGCGACAACGCGAACTTCGATCTCACCAAGCTCGGCCTGCCCTCAAACCTGGTGAGCCAACTCCCCTCACCGGCCTTCTTTGGCCGTTGGGATCTGGCCGGCTACAGCTCGCTTGGCCGTGATCAGGGTATCAACATCACCAATAACTACGGCATCATGGGCAGCGTAACCAAGAATATGGGCAAGCACACCCTGAAGGCTGGCGTCGACGTCCGTCGCATCCACTTCATCCAGCAGAACAGCGGTAACATTCTGCAGTTCAATTTCAACGACCAGTGGACACGACGCAACTGGAACCAGGCTCAGGCAGATGCAGGCGACAGCTTCGCCAGCTTCCTCCTGGGTATGCCCAGCAACTTCGGTGGCGACCGCACCGTTGGTGGACAGCAGAACTTCCCGCTTTACCCGTTCTATCAGAACTGGTATAGCGCATTCTACTTCCAGGACGACTGGAAGGTGAGCCGTAAGCTGACACTGAACCTGGGCTTGCGTTACGACATCAATATGCCTGCCAGCGAAAAGTACAACCGCATCAACCGTGGCTTTGACACGGCAGTTGCCTCCCCCCTGCGTGGCCAGATTCCCTCGCTGCCCAATTTGAGCGGTGGTATGAACTTTGCCGGCGTCAATGGCAACGACGGTTTCTCCGGCAACCTCTACAAGAACACCTGGCAGCCCCGTATTGGTGCCGCCTACTCAGTGAATGACCGTCTCGTAGTTCGTGGCGGTTGGGGACGTTATTACATGAACCCCAGCAACAACAATCTGCGCAGCTTTGGCTTTGCCACAGTAACGCCGATTGTGGCGAGCCTCGATGACGGCCGTACGCCGATCACTGGCTTGCTCAGCAATCCGCTTCCCAACGGCTTTGCCCGTCCGAGTGGAGCTTCCCTCGGCGGCAATACCTTCCTGGGCCGTGACTTCAATCACTGGACTCCTGACTTCAAGATCCCGGCAATTGACCAGTTCTCCCTGGGCATTCAGTACCAGGTGAACCGGAAGTCGGTTCTTGATATCAGCTACATCGGCAGCATCACGCGCAACCGAGAAACTTCGCGCCCGATCAACATCCCGAGCGCGCAGTTTATGCGGCAGTGCGACGCATTGCAGGGCGGCCTTCCGAACTTCTGCAACGAACAGTTGCCGAACCCCTTCCTTGGCAATCAGGCCTTCCGGGGTACCAGCTTCTTTACCGCCAGCACTTTGTCGCGCTACCAGTTGAACCGGCCCTTCCCCCAGTTCAACGGTAACCTGACCCAGGACGGTTTGAACACTGGCCGCATCGACTACAACTCGCTGCAGGTGAACTACAACGTGCGTATGTCTGGCTTGACGCTGATCACGAACTACACGTGGTCTCGCATGCTGGATCGTGACGGCTTCATCGATCCGTTTAACGGTGTGGAACAGAGAGCACTGTATTTCAATGACCGTCCTCATGTCTTCAAGCTAACTGGCAGCTACGATTTGCCGTTTGGCAAAGGCAAGACGATGTTCTCCGGTGCCAAAGGTATCACTGACAAGCTGATTAGCGGCTGGCAGGTTACCAGCTTCTTCCAGTGGGCTTCTGGCGAACCAGCCAACCTGCCTGCTAACGTGCTGCCTCTTAAGGATCCGCGCGTGCAGGACATCAACTGGAACCAGCATCAGGTTCGTGGGTATAGCAATTGCGTAATTCGTCAGAACAACGACGGATCGCGTTCACCTATGCCTTACTCGCTTGCTTCCGGCTGCGGCAATGACCTCAGCACTTACTCCTGGCTGTGGGTAGGCGACTTCTCTCCTGGTCAGACGGCTCCCGGCCGCCAGACTCCGAATCTCTTCGGCAACCTGCGCAAGCACCGTGTGCCGACTCTTGACGCTTCGCTCCTGAAGACGACCGTCTTCGGCGAACGTTATCGCTTCCAGTTCGGATTTGAAGCCTTCAATGCGATCAACAAGTATTACTTTGGCCGCAACGACAGCTTCAACACGAATCCGAATGACGCTAACTTCGGAACCCTGTTCCCGGCTCTTACTTCCAACCAGAATTTCAGCCCGCGTACCATGCAGGTGCGTTTGAAGTTCAACTGGTAAGAAGCTTCATCAAACAAAAGAAAGGCGTCACCTTCGGGTGACGCCTTTTTTTTGCTGCGGCTTTGCTGTATCGAGAGGTGGATTCTAGTCCAGCCTTAAGGAGCCGGGCTCGGCTCAGGATGACCACCTGTAGGCGAGTGACGCTCGATGGTCGTAGTCGGATTGATGAAGCTGTTGATTCTAATAGAAAGAATACGGCCAAAGAAGTGCAGCAAAGGAGGGGCAACTCGATCGGTAATCAGAAACAAGATCTCTAAACTGAGAGACGAATACCGGCGAGAGCAACAGCTTCATCGAAAAGGAAAACACAAATGAGATCGTTTCACGCAGCTTTCGTTCCTATTGCTGCCGTATTCAGTTTGGCCCTGATCAGTGTCGGGCCGAGCGCAAGTGCTGCAACAGTCACGTACAACACCAACTCACCGACCACCGGATTTGCATCTGGAGGTTTAACTTTATCAGGCACCAATGGGGCGAGCCTGCTCTTCAGTGCCCTCCCGTCTACTGAAGTTGGAACCCCTTCCAATGTAAATTTCGGCATCTTTACGCTGTCTTGTTCCGAATGTACAGACCAGCCAAATACAGGGACTTCCGGTAGTGCTTTCTTTAGTGCGTTCACCTTCAATCTTGTTGTTCGCGATGAGACCGATGGAGGAGTTGGAACATTTGTAGGCAGTTCGACAGGCGGCTTCATTTACCGTAACGCCAGCCCCATCAACATTAGCTGGGTTCCGCTCATTCTGGGGCCTGGTACCGTAAACGCCACAAGTGGATCGTTTGGGCCTACTGTGATTTTTATGCTGAGAGACACGAGCATTGTTGCGCCCAATTCGGGGTCCAGCCCCGGACAGACGACAGTGGAAGGTTTCATTAGCTCATCCACAGAAACGCCAGCGGTGGAGGGAATCCCCGAGCCCGGATCATTGGCGCTTTTCGGGAGTGGCCTTATTGGTCTATATTGCCTGATGCGGAAGAAGTAGCATTCTTCTAAGTCTATTCGTTAGAGTCGCTCAGCATTGATTTGCCGGGCGACTTTTTCAGGTGTGTTGGACGCAGTTTCGGGCCGTAACGCTGGACGATTCACCCGGATGTGTTGATTTCTGATAGGCTGCTTTTCTATGTCCACTATTGGTGATCAATACATATTGGGTGTGGGGCGGTCTGATCATGACCGGCTTCATGTCATTAGCGAGATTCATGACGGGGATACGCGAGAGCTACTGAAGCGTGCGGGACTTGCGGCCGGGCATCGGTTTGTTGAGTTTGGCTGCGGATTGGGGTATGTGTCGCGGTGGGCGGCTGAGATGGGAGCTCATGTTACGGGTATTGATTTGAATGAGCATCAGACGGAGGTGGCTCAGAGGATGGCGGATGAGGCGGGCTTGAAGACGGTGCGGTTTCAGGTGGCCAACATTTATGAACATGGGCTGGAGCCGGAGAGCCTGGACATGACGCATTGCCGGTGGTTGCTGGTGCATCTGAATCGCCCTGTGGATGCGATGCGGAGTATCTATGCGGCGCTGAAACCGGGTGGGGTGATGGTTTGTGAAGAGTGTGATGCGAGTGCCATTTACAGTGAGCCGCCATCTCATGCCTATCAGGAGATGGTTGAGTTGGGGCTGAATGCGGGTAAGCGGCGCGGGGTGGATTATGCGGGTGGGCGGCGGGTGCATCTGTGGGCTCACGAGGCGGGCTTTGAGATTGTTCATGTGAGTGCTTATCAGCCGCATCACATTAGCGGTAAGCATAAGGGTTTCTGGAGCTGGACGATGGTGACTGCGGGAGAGGGGATGGTGAGGGAAGGGACGCTGAGTGAGGAGCGGTTGCGGGAACTGGAGCGGGGGATGAGTGCAGCGGACATGGACCCCCATACGGTGGTGGCCCATGCCCGGATGCATCAGTTGATTGCGCGGAAGCCGGTTTAGGTGTTTGAGGGCTTTCAGTATCGCCTATTGAGTTCTTGGCCACGCGTTATCGCTGCAGCCTGGATTTACCCAGTTTTCTCCAAAAATATAGCTCACCCAGTATCCGGTCAAACGGTCGTAGATGAAGTCTGCGACTTGGGATGGTGTGGGGGGCGGCAGCTCATCTATTTGGGTTGACAAGCGGGCAAGGCAGAGGCCCACACGCTTGACGAAGTTGATGTATTCGGGAGCAGCAACCAAGCCCAGTGGATCCTTGTTCACAAGAGGAGAGTTAGAAGCGTAGTCGTAATTGAACGGATGCAGCGGATCCTGCTGGAGGAAGCGGCCTGATTGCGGACTATACAATCTGGCCCTCACGTATAGATCTCCGCTGAGCGGAATGTTTTCACGTGCAGTGAATGTGAGTTCGCTCGAGACTGCTGGATTACTGTTGAGCAGTGGTCGACCAAACGAATCGAGAAGCAGTTGGCTGACTACAGTGCCCGCATTGTTAACGATAGTCCTAACGGTGCCAACGTTATCAGTCAGAAGCCAGCGTGTTTGCCCGGCAACATCTTCGGCCAAGACATTATCGAAGCCCTGATTGTAGAGGCGGCGAGTGATTACGTTTCCTGGAGCGATTGAAAGGATCGGGTCCAGGAGGTCGTAATAGAAACGCGTTTCTCCAGTGCCATCGACAAGAGCAATACGACGATTGAACGGATCATAACGGAATGTATTGCGGCCCGTTTCCACGAAGGTAGAATTGCGGGCAATGATTGCTGTGACCCGGTTTCTGAAGTCGTATTCATAATTGATGGTTGAACTGTCGGCGCGGTTGCGGCGCTGGGTGAGGTTGCCCTCGGCGTCGTAGAAGTATTCAAACTGGGCGTCTGCGCTCAGCAAATTTCCACCTGCACCGCCCTGGTAAGAAAGCTGATGAGTTGGACTGATATGGCTGGTAAGACGGTTGCCAGCAGCGTCATAAGTATAAGTCTCGTTTGGTTGGCGCGCAGGCGCCGGGTGCGTGGCGCGAGTGAGCCGACGGGCTGGGTCGTATTCAAAGAGATGGAGGCCTTCGATATCCGTCATTTTGGTGATGTCGCCCAGATTGTTGCGGTCGAAAGTGAAAATGTTGAAGGCGAGATCGCCGGCCGCATTGGTGTGTCTCAGTGCGCTAAGACGCTTCGAGCATCCAGCGCACTCGTATTCCATACCAGTTGTGGCGACTGGCAAGGTGCCGGCAAGATCGGCAAAGCGCCGAACAGAAGAAGGGAGGCCTGCCAAATTATATTCAAGCTGGACTCTCTTGTCGCTCGCGCCGCCACCGGACTGCGTAATGGCAATAACTTGATCGAGGCCATTGAACGTCTGTCCAATATTGCCACCCAGAGAATCTGTTGTTGAGGTTGGATTATTGTTTGCGTCATAGCCGAAGTTAATCGTAAAGACAGGGTGCGAAGGATAGACAGCTTCGCTGCGAGTGCGGCGGCCGAGCGCGTCGTAGAACATCGAAATGGTTGCAGAAGGATCGGAAGCAGACGTGATTCTGTCGAAGGCATCGTAAGTAAAGCTGAAGACTCGGCCATCCGTCCAGGTCTCGCGAGTGAGGCGGTGTGAGGGGCTGAACTGATAATCTACGCGGCGGCCATTGCGGTCGATCTTGAACTGTAGATCGCCGGTGTTGGACCAACTGTAGATGGAGGTATTTCCGCGCGGATCGCGGATCGTGAGGGGGAAGCCCTGGGCAGAAAAGGTGCGGAATGTGGTTGCCCCCTGTGGGTCAATGAAGTGGGTTTGATTGCCCGCTGAGTCGTAGCGGAACTCGGTAGTCTGGCCCGCCCTGTCTTGCCGGAAGCGGAGCTGGCAGAGAGAGTCATAGGTATAGGAAGTGACCCCACCAGCAGCATCTGTGATCGTCGCAACCGTTTTGCATGTTGGGTTGTAGGAGTAGCTGATTCTGCGGCCAGAAGCGTCCGTCTCTGTGAGGAGGTTTCCAGATGCGTCGTAGGTTCTAGTGTAGAGATTGCCGGCCGGATCCCTCTCGGTGAGGAGATTGTTTGCCAAGTCATAAGTGCGAATGGTGTCTTCAAAATTGCTTGCATCACGATAGCGACGCTCCGTGACTACGTTTCCGCGTTCGTCGTAAATGTACTCGCGGCGGAATCCACGGCCGTTGAAGATGGTTTGGGTGAGTGCGCTCGGGCTGCTCGAAAGTTGATTGCAACCGGCCAGAGTGGTGATGTTACCTTCTGGAGGGCAGGAGGCGGTGAGGCGGCCTGTGGAGTCATAGACGTTGCGGATCACGTCGATGCCTGTTGGGTCCTGGCTTCGAGTCAGGTAGTTGGGGAAGGAGGGGTTCTCGTAGAAATTGCGAGCAATCCGATTGAGCTGATCGGCAATGGTGGAGAGGTTGCCGGCCGGATCGTAGGTGTAGCGGAGTTCGGCACCGTTTGGTTCGCGGATGTTGGTGATACGGTTCTGGCTGTCACGAGTGATGGTGAGCTGGACGCCCGTGGAACTCAGGATGGCGGTTGGGGTGAAGGTCAGAGTGTTGCCGTTGCGATCGCGGATGAGCTTGATGCCTTCGATTTCGTCCAACTCGTAACGCAGCCCGGCATGGGTTGTGAGGATATAGCGGCGAGGATTCCAGACGTTGGTTAAGTCTGCGAATGCTGTGCCATCGAAGAGGAAGACGCTGGTCTCCGGGACTTCCAGCTTGTCGATGACGCCAGCGTCTGGAGTGAAGGCCGGCGTGACTACGCTGGGGAAAAGGAAGGACGGCGCAGTGGGGGCAAAGCGGAAGCCGACGCGGCGGCCGTCGGGGGTGGTGACGTAGACTTTGGCGCCGGGGCGCATGCCTTGCAGAGGAGTTTCGGTGGGCGCGTCGACGACAGAGCCAAAGAGGCCCAAGCGCCAGCCAGCACCGAAGTCGCCGGAGCGCGTATCGATGCTGTCATAGATTCGAGTGATGTTGAGGGGGATCCCGACGAAGGGGATGGTGAGATCGTTAACGGTGGCGGTGAACTGGCCTAGTTTGAGGTTGCCGGAAACGGTGTAGGGAAGCTCGCGGACGATGCTTTCGAGACCTTTGGTGATGGTGACTACGACGGTGTAGGCGTCGTTGGCGAGGAGAGTTGGATCGATGGTTGCGATGGAGGCGGCGCTGACGGTGCCGGTGCCTGTGGCGAGCTGACGATCGCTGACGCCGGGCTTCTTAAGGATGACGGTCCAGGTGAGGGAGGGGCCGCCGGAGTTGGGGTCGGTGATGGTGGCTACGATGTTGACGGGGCGGGTGAGGTCTGTGCCGACCGAGGGCGAGATGAGCTCAAAGGTGGCAGGTGGGATGTCGATGACGTTGACAGTGAAGGCCTGAGTGGCCGCAGCACCCTGGGCATCCTGAGCGCGGGCGAGGAAGGCCTGGGGGCCGACTTGGCTTGGCTGAGGAGTCCAGGAGATGAGGCCGGTGGATGCATTGATGGTGGCTCCGGTGGGGAAGGTAACGAGGCTAGAGGTGATGGTTGTAGCTTCGGGATCAAATGCATTTATGTCGTAGGCATAGGGCTGGTTGGTGCGACCCTGAGTGACTGGCTCTGAGAAGATGACTGGCGGTGAGTTTGTGTTGATGGCGTTGGCAACTGCGATGACCCAGGACTGGGTGGTGATGGCGCCGATGTTATCGCGCGCCTCGATCGAGACGGGGTGGCTGCCGACCTGGCTTGGGTTGGGAGTCCAGAGGATGACGCCGGTAGTTGGATTGAGTGTCATGCCGGTGGGGGCAGAGAGGAGGGCGAAGGCGATGGTGTCACCGGCGTCCGGGTCAGTTGCGGTGGGGATGTAGTTGTAAGTGGAGCCTGCGTTGGCGCTGGTGGGCGGGATGGAGGTGAAGGCAGGGCCACGGTTGAGGTTCTGGGTGTTGATGGTGAAGGACTGGGTGGCGGTGGCACCGCTGAGGTCTCGGACGCGGAGGACGACGGGGAATGCGCCTTGAGCTGTGGGTGTCCACTGGATGAGGCCAGTGCTGGAATTGAGCGTCATGCCGGAGGGGCCGTTGTCGAGCAGATAGGTGAGGACGTCGCTAGCGTCCGCGTCTGTGGCGCGGACGGCGTAGGAGTAGATGCGGCCGACATTGGCACTCGAGAGAGGAGTGGAGATGAGTTGCGGCGGCGTGTTGACGATTTGGGTTTCGATGAAGAGGGTGAAGGTTTGAGTGGCGGTACGGTTGCGGCTGTCCCGCACGGTGATGGAGATGCGATAGGAGCCGCCCTGGCCTGCGCCGGGGAGCCAGTTGAGGCGGCCGGTGGGACTTTGTGTCATGCCAGAGGGTGCGCCGGTAATCTGCCATGTGAGGACTTCGCCGGGGTCTGGATCAGCGACGGTGGGAGTGTAGACGTAGGCGACGTCAGTGCGGCCGCGGGTGGGAGGAGCCGTGAGGATGCTGGGTGGGGTGTCGCCGCGCTGGGTGCGGGGGATCGGTGTTACCGAGGACTCGGTGCCGGTTTGCGATTCCTGGCCGAGGGAGTTGAGCCAGCGGACTTCATAGAAATAAGTTGAGTTGTTGGTGAGGGGTTGATCGGAGAAGGCACCGGTGGTGGTGATGAGAGCGCCACGCAGGAGGGTGGGAGCGCCGGTGGGAGTGCGGCGGTAGATGTTGTAGCTGACGGCACCGGGGATGGGAGTCCATTTGAGGTCTGCACCGCTGTCTTTGGCGCGGGGGAGGAGATCGTCGATGGTGACGAAGGGGCCCTGGCCGATGATGAGTTGGGCGGCGTGCTGATTGTTGGTTTCACTGCCTTCGACGATGAGGTTGGTGGTATCGGCGGTGACGACGAGATTGAATTGACCGGCGGGTGGATTGAGCCAGGTGATGGCGAGGTCTTCGTATTCGCCGGGGTTGAGGATGCGGGTGGTGTTGAGAGCGCCGAGGAGCGGGCCACCGACGCCGTTGCGGAATTCGACACGGTTGATGGGGGCTGGGAGGGAGCCGCCGTTGCCGATGCGGGCCAAAAGGTTCGTCGAGGCGGGGAAGTTTGTATCAATACGACGCAGGAGCGAGACGGAGATGTCTGGGGCGGAGTTGGGCTGGATGAGTGAATTGGGCAGGAAGCCGTTGGTGCGGAAGTTGTTGAGACCTGGCGCGAGCCAATTGGGAGTTGTGGTGGTGGGGACGCTTAGATTGTCGTTGATGTTGGTAACGGTGAAGGCTTCCTGATTCCAGACGGGGCGGGTGTTGGCCCAATTGTTATTGAGGCCTGTGTAGGCGCGGAGACCCCGGCCGGTGTTGAAGTTGCCACCGACATTGAAGGGGACGTCGGCGACGACGAGGATGTCGGCATGGCCATCAAGATCGATGTCGGCCACGGTAGGGCCTTCCGCTGCAGTGGTGGAAAGGTGAAGGAACTGATTGAGGATGAAGCCATCGGTGCCGCGGATGATGTAGAAAAAGTCCTGGTCGGCATAGATGATCTCTGCGCTGCCATCATTGTTGAGATCGAAGATGACTGAGCCAGTGACTCCGGATGTGGTTTCGCGGATCGGGATGCTCCATTTGACTGAGCCATCGGTTTCATAGAGGGTGTAGTTCAGGCGATCCACTATTCCAAATTCGGGTTGGCCGTCGCCATCGACATCGCCGATGGCGGCCTGACCGCCCCAGTTCTCGCTGTTGGGTGCATTGACCGACCACTTGATGGTGCCGTCGTGTTCGAGCAAGTAGACAAGATTGTTGCCGTTGGGGCGGATGAGAATTTCGGGGTTAGGGTCTGAGTCGAAGTTGGCGATGGAGACTGGGCCATCGAGGAGGGTTGCCGGGGTGTTGAGCTTGTTCCAGTAGATGGTGCCGTCGGCGCGGTAGGCAGTGGGGCCAGCGATGACTTCGAGGTTACCGTCGAGGTCGAGGTCGGCAACAGCAGAGGCGATCTGAACGAAGCCCTGACCTCTGCCGGCAGTGCCACGCCAAAGGCGTGTACCGGTGGCAGAGAAAACGTTGCGGCCGCTGATGAGTTCGATTGTGCCGTTACGATCGAGGTCTGCTGCGATGATGCCGGAAGCTGCACCATCTACGGTTTGAGTGGAGCGCCATTTGAGAGTGCCATCGTGTTTGAGGACGAGCATGCGGAGTGATGGATCGAGAGTGATCAGTTCGGGACGGCCGTCGCCGTCGATGTCAGCCAAAGTAGTTGATGCTATAGGGGCGACTTCGAGTGTAGGGTCGGTGACGGTGAAGAGGACCGCTCCAGTGTTGCCCGAGACGACCCTCAAGTTTCCGCGGTTCCCCGCAACGTAAGTGGAGAAAACTACGTCGGGGATACCGTCACCATTGACGTCGCCGACGGTGGGGGTGCTGAGGGAGGCGCGTGAGGTTGGTAACTCCAAGAAAGACTCCGCTACCCATTTGACGGCGGGATTTAGGGCTGTGGCAGCGGGGGGAGTGAAGATGCTGTTCTGGCCGGTGTGGCGGAGGTTGTTCGTCTCGTCGCTTTCGAGGATGACGTTGTTTGCGTCGACCAGGACATAGATGATGTTGCCGGGGAAGAGGAGCGTGCCAGAGATGGGGATGTTGGCGGCGGTGCTTGCGTTGACGGTGAGGGATGAAGCGACGCTGCCAGAGCCGAGAAGATTGTCGATCATGAGATCGTAGCGGCCGTTGTTGTTGCGGTCTTCAAAGGCGGTGAGCTGGAAGCCTGGGGAAGAGGTGGCGGTGCCGGCGTTGAGGATGGTGACCGAGAGTGAGCCGCTGGTGGCGAGCGTTTGGGGGTCTGTATTGACTGAGGCAGTGATTGCGGTGGGGCGCAGATCGGGTGCGGACTGGGCGAAGAGCATGCCAAAGGGGAGGATTGCGAGGAGGCAGGTTTTCTTTGAGCGCCGGGCGAAGGCGGCGAGAGCGAGGGCGACGAGGGCCGCAGTTGAGGGTTCTGGGATTTCGTTATTGCTGATGGGGCTCAAGGTGGCGAAGCCGTTGACATAAATTGAGGCGATTGAATCGGGATCGAATTGGGCAAGGCCGGCGGCATCGGTGAGGCTGATGGTACCAGTGGCGCTGAAGGTTTGCCCGACGGCGAGCTGGGCGACCTGGAAGAAGAGGGCGTGGGAGACGTCATCGGGTGAGCCTGAGGCCGGGACGGCGTTGGTGTTGTCGAGGCTGCCGGCGAGGCTGTTGGTGTAGATGTTGCCGAAGACGTATTCGGGCTCGTCGATTTCCCAGGAGGAGAAGGCGATGGAGTTGACTGGGGCGTTGAAGGGCAAGAGGAAGGAGATGAATTCGCCGTATTCGTTGAAGAAGGTGTTGAGGTCCCGGTCGAGGTCGAGATCGATGAAGAGTGTCCAGGAGGCGTTGGGGATGATCTCGGTGGTGTTGTTGGTGAAGGAGAAGGTGAACGAGCCGAGGTTGTTTGCGTCGAGATTGGAGGTGAATTCCGGGGAAGTGTTGTTGAAGCTTGCTAGAGGAGTGGGGTTGCCTGCGGAGTGGAGGAAAGCTTCGAGGCTAACGAACTGGATAGAAGTTGCCTGGAGGCCAGAGCAGAGCAGGCAGATGAGTGCGAGACGGAGGAGAGCGGAAGATAGACGCATAGGTGGTGTGTTCGATTCGTTAGAAATTGCAGACAAAAAGATCTATACAGGGAACTCGTAATGGACGGGTTTGGCGTCTCATCGAAATTCGAAAAAACAATTGTCAGGAGCTGGATTTGCGGGCCAGCGATATTGAGAATGGCCTATGCTACGCTACTTTTTGGTTTTGATTCAAGAAGTTACCCCTCAGGGGTAAGTGGGAGGGTAAGTTGGGATTTCGTTGCCGCTTTTTTCGACCGGGCGACCTGCCGGATGCCATGCGCTTGTTGTCGCAAGACCGGGGATTGTTTCAGAAAGATCTATGGGCCCGGCTTCCGGACTTGATTCTGGATCTGATGGAGCGTAAGCGGTTGGTGGGTGGAGTGGTGGAGGATCTGGAGACGGGGAAGCTGGCGTTTTTCGGGATGACCGGGTGGGCGAAGCCGGAGCGAATCGGGCAGGTGTTGCAGGGAAAGCCGGCGCTGTTTCGTGACGCACTTTTGCGTGAAGAGTCTATCTTTCTATCACCCAAGCAGGTGGCAACTGCAAATGGATCTGGTGATCTGGCACTGGTGCATTTGGGGGGCTGCCCTGATGAAAAGGACTTTGGGTTGCCGAGAGGATTTGAAGTGCACCGGATGGCATTTTCGTTCTTTATGACGGTGCATGCGGGGTATCGGATTTCTGAGTTTTGGCAGGAGAACCTGCTGGCTGAGGCGAGTTTGCATGCAGAGTCTATGGGGATGAGCGAGGTGAAGCGCGCGGGTGGGGTGGGGAGGTTGTTTTGCTTTAGCCGTGCGGACGCGGCAGCCAAACCTGGGGCTCAACTGGCTTATCTGATGAAGTATCCGCCGCCGCGATTGGGATTTACCCAGCCTCAGCAAAGATTGCTGGAACTGGCGTTGCTTGATTATGCCGATGGGGCTGCTGCTGAAGAACTAGGGATTTCGAGCGAGGCGGTACGCAAGCGATGGAGAGCAATTCATGCTCGGCATGAGTTTGGGGAGGGCAAGGATCAACGAAGGGGTTTGCTCGCTTATGTGCGGCAGCATCTGGAGGAGTTGCGGCCCTGGCCCAAGGAGTGACCTTCTGTGGTCATGCGGCGGCATGTGGTCGTGGCTAGGGCTCTATTTCGTCCTGGTATTCGAGCGGGATATCGTCTTCGGGGAATTGTTTTGGGCGGAGTGGGGTGGGTTCTCCTTCATTAGAATCTTCGATGCCTTCGAGGATGCCGGCTTCGGTGAATTGGCCTTCTTCTATGAGTTCTTCGATGCTTTCAGAGCTTGATTCGGTTTTGTCTGAGATGCCCTGGGTGTCTCCAGATTGACCGGCTGAGTCTGGGCCGAGGCCTTTCTGGTTGTGATTATCCA
>CANGVB010000021.1 GCA_947456995.1 Bryobacteraceae bacterium
CCCGGTAGAAATTGCTCCATCCCCCGGGCATCGCATTCCTGAATCAGATACAAATCTTCGTCGATCGGGCTTCCATGCATCAGCCATGTCTTGGAATGCTGCAACGGCCCACGAGGCATCTTCCGCAGATACGCCTTGTTGGCTTCGGTCAGCACCTGAGATGTCCATCCCAGCGAGCTCGTCGCTACCGCGTTATAACCCTCGGTATCATCCAGCCCCACCGCTACCTTGTCGTGATTGCCACGCACCACACTCTTTACGTGCTGAATCGACCATTCCACCGTTTCGTTCGGGCAGGCCCCATACCCAACCAGATCTCCACAGCAAAGGATTTCGTCGTAATGCCCTTCGGCTGCCTCTAGCACCGAGTACAAAGCATGAAGGTTGGCATGAATGTCGCTAAGAATGAGTTGGCGCAGGAAATTTCTCTCTATCTCAGTATGGCGCGAACCTCACTCGCAAGGGTGCTTCGCTACAATAAGACGATGTCATTAGTCGTTGTAGGCTCCGTCGCATATGACGGAGTCGAAACTCCCCACGGCAAAGTCGAGCGCATGCTCGGTGGCGCCTGTACCTATATCGCCTTATCGGCCAGCTACTTTACGCCTTCCAAGATTGTTGCCGTTGTCGGCGACGATTTCGACCCCGCAGATCGTGCACTCCTCGATTCTCGCGGCATCGATCTTGCCGGCCTTGAAGTCGCAGAAGGGAAAACCTTCTTCTGGCAGGGCGTCTACTCCGACGACATGAACGATCGCACCACCCTGCGTACCGATCTCAACGTCTTCGCCACCTTCTCGCCCAAGTTGCCCGACACCTACAAGACCCAGCCCTACTTGTTCCTCGGCAACATTCAGCCTGCCCTCCAGAAGCAGGTCTTCTCCCAGATGTCGAGCCTGCGCTTCTGCGGCGGCGACACGATGAATTTCTGGATCAACGACTTCCGCGCCGAACTCCTCGAAACCATCGCCGACTGGAACTTCCTCCTCATCAACGATTCTGAAGCCAAGCTTCTTTCGGGTGAATCCAACCTGCGCAAGGCTGCCGCCAAGATCATGGCCATGGGCCCCAAGAATCTTGTCATCAAGCGTGGCGAATACGGCGCAATGCTCTTCCGCCCCGATGGTCTCTTCATGGTGCCTGGCTACCTGCTCGATAGCGTTTTCGATCCAACCGGTGCCGGAGACTGCTTCGCCGGTGGCTTCGTCGGATACCTCGCTGAAAAAGGCTTCGACCTCCAGGGCGAGATCGACCCCCACGAACTCCACCGCGCCGTCATCTATGGCAGCGTCATGGGCAGCTTCTGCTGCGAAAAATTTGGCGTAGACCGCTTCCGTACTCTCACCCGTCAGGAGATCGATGCGCGCTTCGAAGAGTTCCGGACCTTCACGGCGTTCTAAGTCTCGGCCCGGCTGGGTCGGTATCTTACTCTGTGCGGTCGTGCTTGCTTTATGCAGCGCGGCCGCCATTGCTTTTGTTCAGTACGAAGGCACTGCCCTCTTCTACGGCGACGCTGCCGCACACCTCAACATCGCCCGCCGCATCTTCGATGGCCACAACCCGGGCTACGAACAAATCGGCACCGTCTGGTTGCCGCTTCCTCACATTCTAATGATGCCTTTTGCCAGCGTCGACGCCTGGTGGCAAAACGGCCTGGCTGGCGCCATTCCCTCTGGCATCGCCTGGGTCATTGCAGGCACCTTTCTATTCGCTGCACTGCGACGCTGGTTCGGCTCTGAAGGCGCCGTAGCAGGCGTCGCGATCTTTGCCCTCCAGCCCAACCTGCTTTATCTCCAGGCCTGCCCCATGAATGAGCCGCTCTTTCTCGCCGGCTCTCTAGGCCTTCTTCTGTTCAGCTCAAAAGCAGCCGAAGAAGCCCCACTCGGCAATGCCTTCCTGGCCGGCCTCTGCGCCATCGTCGCTACGCTCACTCGCTATGACGGCTGGTTCCTCCTGCCCATTGCAGCCCTCTATTTGCTCTTCCGCGCCGGCTTTGCCACCGCTCTCGTTTTCTCTTTCGTCGCTGGGCTCGGCCCCCTCTACTGGCTCGCTCACAATGCCATCCTCTACTCAGACCCCCTCGAGTTCTATCACGGCATCGGCTCGGCCAAGTACATTCAAAAATAGATGCCCTATCCGGGCTCCCCCGATTTAGGCATGGCGATTCGCCAATTCGCGATTGCCTCCAAGGCAGTCCTCGGCTGGCCTCTGATTGCCATCAGTGCCCTCGGTCTCATCTGGACTCTCAAACAAAGGCAATTCTGGCCCCTGATCTTCGCCTCCCTCGCCCCCGTTTATTACGTAATCAACCTCTACGGTGGCGACAGCCCGATCTACGTCCCCGAAGTCTACCCCTTCAGCCACTACAACTCGCGCTACGCCCTCGCCGCTCTGCCTCTCTTTGCCATCTGCACGGCCGCGCTAGCCGCCGCTCTGCCCCGCCTGCGTTTCGTACTGCCCTTGATCGCCCTTTCCTGGTTTGCCTTCTCCCCCGTCACGGTAAAGCGAGAAGGTGATGTCAACTCAGAATCCCGCCGCGCCTGGACTCACGAAGTGGCAACTCTGCTCAAAGAGGAATATGAGCCTGGCACGGGCATCCTGATGCCCTTCGGCGACCTCACAGGCATCCTGCAGGAAGCGGGCATCCCGATTCGAGAGTGCATCCACCAGGGCGACAAGCTTGAATTCGACCGTGCCACCGCCCGGCCAGATCTTTTTCTCGACACAGCCTGGGTCATCGCCCAGTCCGGCGACGCAGCCTCAAACGCCATGGCCCGTGCCCGCGCCAAAGGAATGCCCTATCGCTGTGTGAAACTAATATCTTTGAAGTATGCTCCTGTGCTTGAGGTCTGGCGCAGGATTGGTTCCCAATGATTCCCTTTACTAAAGCGCACGGCGCACAAAACGACTTTCTTCTCACCTGGCAACCCGACATGCCCGAGGTGAAGAGCCTCGATGCCCTCGCAATCGCAATTTGCCATCGCAATACCGGCGTCGGTGCCGACGGCTGGCTCCTGGTTTCTGAAGGAGAGCAGGGCTGTGATATTCGTATCCGGCTCTTTAATCCCGATGGCGGCGAAGTAGAAATGTCGGGCAACGGCACACGTTGCGCCGCTGGCTGGGCGATCGCCAACGGCAAAGCAAAAGGCCCCGACGTAAACATCCTTACCGGCGCCGGCCCCAAGTCCATGCGCCTGATCGAGCGCGATTCAGAACTCTTTATGTTCCTGATGAACATGGGCCTCCCCCGCATCGTCGAAGGCGATCTGCACACCCGGCTCGCGCTCAAGGGCGGGGAAGTCGATTGCACCATCCTCGATGTAGGCAATCCCCAGTGCGCCGTCTTTGTCGAAAATTTCGACCTCGATTGGGTCGCCTTGGGTGCCGAAATCGAAAGACATCCACGGTTTCCGAATAGAACCAATGTCTCCTTCGTCCGAATTTTGGACGAAAACTCGATTGATGTCCGTTTTTTTGAGCGCGGCGTAGGAGTAACCAACTCCTCCGGTACCGGTTCCACCGGTGCCATGGCCGCCAGCGTTATGCGGGGTCTGGTGAAGAGCCCCGTAAATGTACATACTCCTGCAGGAACCCTAAACCTTTCCTGGGAAGATGCGATCTATCTATTGGGGCCTGCCGAACTCACCACGACAGGCCAGTTTGTGTATCGAGAGAAATGAAAAAACAGCTTCTAGAAAAACTTCAGAACAAGACGGCCCGCGTTGGTGTCGTTGGCTTGGGATACGTCGGCTTGCCTTTGGCCGTTGAATTTGCCCACGCCGGTTTCCATGTTACCGGCCTCGACGTCGATCACCGCAAGGTAGATAAACTCAATGCCGGGGAGTCCTACATCCAGGACATTCCCACCTCCGTGCTCAAGCCCCTCGTTGATGCCGGCCTCCTGGATGCCACCTCCGACTTCTCCAAAATCCGCGATCTCGACACGATCAACATCTGCGTGCCAACGCCGTTATCCAAGGCCAAAGACCCGGACATGACCTTCGTCAATGCGGCGGTTCAGTCGATTGCCGAAAACTTCGGCCCCGGCAAGCTCGTCATTCTCGAATCGACAACCTACCCGGGCACCACCGAAGAACTCGTCCTCCCCAAGCTCGAAATGGGCGGCCTCAAGGTAGGAGAAGACTTCTTCCTCTGCTTCTCGCCCGAGCGTGTAGATCCCGGCAACAAGCAATTCCAGACCCGCAACATCCCTAAGGTCGTCGGCGGCCATACCGATGCCTGCACCGAGGCTGGTGCCGCATTCTACGGCTGTGCCCTCGATCATGTCGTCCCGGTCAGCGGTACCAAAGTGGCCGAGATGGTCAAGCTCCTCGAAAACACCTTCCGCATGATCAACATTGGCCTCGTCAATGAAATGGCCATCATGTGCGGCCGTATGGGTATCAACGTCTGGGAAGTCATCGACGCTGCCGCAACCAAGCCCTTCGGCTTCATGCCCTTCTATCCCGGCCCCGGCCTCGGCGGCCATTGCATCCCGATCGATCCCTTCTACCTGAGCTGGAAGTCCAAGCAGTCCGGTATCGAAGCCCGCTTCATCGAACTCGCCGGCTACATCAACGGCCAGATGCCCCACTTCGTCGTCGACAAAATCCAGAACGCACTCAACGATCACACCAAGCCGCTCAAGGGCTCCAAAGTCCACATCCTCGGCATGGCCTATAAGAAGAACATCGACGACGTACGCGAATCCCCCGGCCTCGACATCATGCACCTGCTGATGCAGCGCGGTGCAATCGTCTCCTACTCCGATCCCTTCATCCCCAGCTTGAGAATCGAAGATCATCGCCTCGAGAATCAGGACATGCTCAGTTCCTGCGCCGCAGCAGACTGTGTGGTCGTTGTCACCGATCACACCGATGTCGATTACGCAAAGGCAATCGAAGTATCCAAACTGATTGTGGATACCCGCAACGCCCTCAAGAAGTTCAAGTCCGAAAAAATAGTCACCCTCTAGGGGTGACTATTTCCTCTCTCAACTAAAAGTTAAACTTCAACCCAAGCTGGATCAGGCGCTGGTCAATCGCGCCGGTCCACGCATAGGTTGGTGCAGCCGTAATCACTCCCGCTGCATCCACCGTTGCCGTCGTATTCACGCCAGTCACGTTGGTACGGTTCAACAGGTTGGTCGATTCAGCAAAGAACTCGGCACGATACCGTTCCCGGATCGGGAAGATCCGCGAGTACCGTACGTCGAGCTGATACGTTGCCGGCCCGCGATACGTATTGCGGCCAATAAACAACGGCCGCTGAAACGCAACGCCAGTCGCCTGATCGTTGTTCAGCACGCGATTGGACCCGATATTGAATACATCGCCTGAGATCGCCGTCATCGTAAAGCCAAGACGATTGTTCTCAACCAGGTATTTCGCCACCTTGTTCTCAAACTTGAAGTCAGGCTGATAAACGCCCGACGCCTGCAGCGAATGCCGCCGGTCGGTAAGAGAATTGCCCTTGTCACGACGCCGGTTCGATAGATCACTCAAAAAGAACGCCCCCGAGTCGATGTTGTTATGCTCCGGCGCATCGTCGATCGCATGTGACCAGGTGTAGCTGGCAAAGGATTCAAAGCCACGTCCGTATCGCCGGTTCAGCGTCAGCGTGCCACCGGAATAGCTACTCTGTCCTGCACTCTCAGCAGACAGAATGTTGTTGAAGCGTGGGTCTACCCGCTGCCCTGCCGTAGAAATCCAGATCGGCCTGCCATCGGCAAGACTATTGCCGCTCGGCAGCAGATTGATGTTTCGATAAATCGGCAACCGGTTTCCACGGGTAAAGAGATACGTTGCCGTAATCGCTGTCTTCGGCGCAATCTCATGCGTGATGCTTGCATTGAAGTTCACTGAATAGAGGTTTGCAAAGTCAGGCGATACCGTGTCGATCGACTGTATGGGAATACTCGCACCCGTAGGCAGGCTCGTGAAAATCGCGGGAAAGTTCGGCGTAACCACGGGGCTGGTCACCTGCAAAAAACTACCCAGGCCATTGTTCAGCAATGCCCGCCGGAAAGTGTCGGTCTGCGGAGGATCAAAGAAAACTCCCGTGCTCGCGCGCACCACCGTCTTCTGCGCCTTGCCGAGAGACCAGGCAATACCAACCCTGGGCGCAAAGTTGTTGCGATCGGCACGAAACTTCTGGCTTGCCGCCAGCGGTGAGTTCTTGTCCGCAGTCGGTGCCGTGTAAACGTCATAGCGCAATCCGTAGGTCAACGTCACATTCGCCCGCGGCTTGTAGGTGTCCTGCGCAAAGAAGCTCGAAAACAGTGAGTTGTACTTGATCTGCGGCTCGCCAATGGTCTGCACAAAGTTCTGATACGAACGTGGGTTCACCCCATTCCGCGCATCCAGGTAGCTCTGGATATTGGCAAATGTGTAGCGGCCAAAGGTAGCCTGCACCTGCGAATCGCGAATACTGCGCGTTGTAAATCCAAACTTGTAGCTGTGCTTGCCTGAATTGATGCTCAGGTTGTTTCCAAACTCAGGCGTCATTTCGGTAAAGTCAAAGCCCGTCGTTTCAGCCCGGCCAAACTGAACCACCCCTGTGATATTGATCGACGGTCCTGTACCCGTTGCCGAAAACGCCTGCTGTTGTTGGCTGCGCCACGGTGTCTGAAAACGGAACTCATTCACCATATTCGGCGAGAGCGTCGAGATCAACTGTGCTGCTCCAACATAGCTGCGATCCACAAAGCTATGGGTTCTCGAAACCACCGTTAAGCCGCCGGCATTATTGAAAGGCGAATCGTTCGCATGGCCATTAAAGCGCATGCTCAGACGATGGTTGGAGTTGATCTGATAATCCAGCTTGCCAAAGAAGAATCGAACATTCTGACTAAACGGAATCGGTTCGGCAAAACTGGCGGGCAACCCCACCTGCGCCAGCACCGCCGGGGTCACCGTCACTACCTGTGGCAAATCACGCTTTACCTTTTCATAGGCCAAATAAAAGAAGAGCTTGTCCTTGATCAGCTTGCCGCCACCGTTCCCGTAGTAGGAATCCACATTGGTCTGCGGTACTGTTGCTCCCTCGCGCAGCAGTGCCGGTCGCGCACTGAAGTCTGTCCTGCGAAAGATATAAGCTGCCTCACCATGCAGGTCGTTGGTGCCGCTTTTGGTAATCGTATTGGCCACCATGCCAACAGTGTTCCCAAACTCGGGCGCAAACCCGTTCGATACAAAAGCAATTTCCTCAACGAAGGTATTCGAGATCGGCACCAGTCGAATCCCCGCCCGGTCGCTCTGCACATTGTTGCTGCCGTCAAGCTGATAGTTGATTCGCCCATTAAAGCCGTTGGCATTGATCTTGCGCGGCACACCAAATTCCGTATTCGGCCGCCCGGTCACGTTCGGCTGATAGAACACAAAGTTGAATGGGTTCCGGCTCACCAGAGGTAGATTCTGAATCTGGTTCGCGCTCAGTGTCGAGCCAATATCCGTGCGCCCCGGCTCGGTCACCGGCCCCGAGGCACTCACCACAATTTCCGTCACCGCACTCTTGATACTCAGATCGATGTTGATCGTAGCCGTCGTACCAGCACCAATCGTGATGCCCGTCTGCTTTACGTTGTTGAATCCCGCACTGGACACAAGCACTTCATATTCGCCACGAGGCAATACCGAGAAACGATAATACCCATCCTCATTCGTTTCGCCCTGACGCTCAAGGCCTGTACCCAGGTTCCGGGCCCGCACTGTTGCCTTTGCCACTGCCGCACCAGCAGGGTCGCGCACGATACCTTCGATTTGGCCATCAATTGCCGCTGCCTGTGGAAACACCAAAGCAGCAGTAAACAGAAACAATGGTAGAAAGACCCGAAGACTCATACCCCAGAGTATTACATCTGTCTAAAGTTGGCTTAATCGCTTTCCTTGTCTTCGATCCCGATCTGCCCCAGCCGGTAGCGCAACGCATTCCGCGTGATCCCAAGCAGCCGCGCTGCCTGACTCTTGTTCCCATTCGCCCGCTTCAGCGCTTCCTTGAGGATGCTCTTTTCATACTCATCCAGCGTCATCCCAGTCGGCAGAAAACCCGGCTCAGCACTCACCTGCCGCCCGCGCGGCCCCATCTCGATCCGGATCTCATCCGCTTTCAATTCTTCCCCACCAGCCAGCAACAAACTCCGTTCGATCACATTCTCAAGCTCCCGCACATTCCCCGGCCATTCATAGCCCAGCAACTTGTCCAGTGCCCCGGCCGACAGTCGGCTCGACCCATCCCCGTACTTCCCCAAAAAATGTTGCGCCAGTGCCGGGATATCCTCCCGCCTCTCCCGCAACGCAGGAATATTAATCGGCATCACATTCAATCGATAGTAAAGATCCTCTCGAAAACGCCCGCCCTCCAGCGCCGCCCGCAAATCCACATGCGTCGCTGCAACCACCCGCACATCAATCTGCCGCGTACGATTCGACCCCAACCGCTCATACTCCCGCTCCTGCAAAATCCGCAACAGCTTCACTTGCACCGCCATCGGTACATCCCCGATTTCATCGAGAAACACCGTCCCCTGATCGGCCTGCTCAAACTTGCCTGGCTTAGCAATCGAAGCGCCCGTAAACGCCCCCTTCTCATAGCCAAACAACTCGCTCTCCATCAGGTTCTCGGGCAGCGCACTGCAGTTGATCTTCACCAGCGGCTGCGTCCGCCGTGGCGAGTGAAAGTGAATCGCCCGCGCCACCATGTCCTTACCCACACCGCTCTCTCCACAAAGCAAAACGGTCGTCCGGCTCGGTGCAACCTTCTCCACCAGCCGAAACACCTCCTGCATCCCCGGGCTGCGCCCAATCAGATTGCCAAACGTGTAGCGAGTCTCAAGCTCTTCCTTCAGCCGCTGATTCTCTGTCCGCAGACGCCGCACCTCCAGCGCCTTCGCAACCACGGTCGTCAGGTGATCCAGCGAAAACGGCTTCTGCAGAAAATCCACCGCCCCCCGTTTCATCGCCTCCACTGCCGTCTCTACATTCCCAAACGCAGTCATCACAATCACCGGGATCGAAGGCGATTCGTGGGTGATCTTCTCAAGCAAAGTCAGCCCATCCATGCCCGGCATCTTCAGATCCGTCAGCACCAGATCCGCACCCTCAAGCTTGCGCACCGCTTCCTCGGCACTCCCCACCGGCACCACTTCATACTCCTCACCCAGCAATTGCAGTTCAATTACCCGGCGCAGCTTCTCTTCATCTTCAACGACAAGAATTCTCATCAATAGTTACTCTGGCATCTCCTGGCGATCCGGCAGCCAGATTCGAAATGTACTTCCTTCTCCCGGCACGCTTTCCACATGAATGCGTCCCCGGTGTTCATCCACAATCTTTGAGACGATGGCCAGCCCCAGCCCGGTTCCATCTGCTTTTGTCGTAAAAAACGGATTAAACACACTCGCGATATTTTCAGGCGCAATTCCCACTCCACGATCCACCACCGCCAGCTCCGCCCCACCCTCAACCGGCCGAGTCAGAATCGTCACGGCCGCCCCCTCAGGGCTGGCATCAATCGCATTCCCCAACAGATTCGCTACCAACTGCTCCACCCACTGCGCGTCAAGCGGCAGCGGGCCAACATCGGGGGAATCATTACGAATGATCGTCACCTTGTGTTGCGCCGCGCGCATCTCCACCTGTTGAATCGCCCGGTCAATCACCTCGCTCAACTCAGCCGCCTCCACCCGCAATCGAAACGGCCGCGCAAAATCGAGAAACCGCTTCACCAGCTCATTCGTGCGGTCTACTTCGGTCGAAATGTAGCCGGACAATTCACGCGCAATCGGGTCCGTCGCAGGCATCCGCTTCGCCAGCATCTCCGCCGAGTTCTTGATCGTCCCCAGCGGATTCCGCAACTCATGCGCAAGCCCGGCCGTCAGTTGCCCCAGCGCCGCCAGCCGCTCACTGCGCTGCACCTCAGATTGCGCTGCCTTCAGGTTCGCGTTCGCATCCGCAAATTCACTCGCCAGCGTCTGATACCGCACTGCCTGTTCGCGATTGGTCCGCGCCAACTGATACGTAAGGTAGGAGGCCAGAAACAGAAACAAAATCCGGAAGCTGATTTCCTGTTGCTGATCCAAGGGAATCACCTGTGTCGCAAAATCCAGATAAAGCAAAAACGAAAGATAGGAAAGCGCGGCCACCAGTGTTGCCATCAGCGACACAAGCGGCCCAAACAGTGTCGCCGCCCGCACCACAGGCAGCAGCAGAATCAGGTAATAGCTTGAGGTGATTCCGCCCGTCACACCCATCAACAGATAAGCCAGCACCAATCGAATCGCCACCCCAAGAAAGCGCCCCTGCCCAGTCTGATGAAAGTAAGCGAATCGAGGCTCAACCAGCTCAAAGATCGCAAACGCAGCCAGCATCTCCGCCTCGGCATCGTTAACGATCCGTGAAGAAAAGTGCAGCGCCAGAAATAGGAGAACCCAAACAGCATCGCGAGAGGTTGGGATCCAGGACATTACTCATAAGCTCTCATAGTTGGCCCGCCAACTGAAAGCGTCCAGGTTATGTTCTACTCGCAACACCGGTTCAAACACCACCGAAACCGTGTCAAAGCGCACCAAATCTTCTTCGACATTTTTCCGCCGGCAGAACTCCCGCGCCGCAATGCGCACTGCCGTCTCCTTGCCCCGGTTGATATTCCGGTCCGGTGCCGCAATCGATTCACTCCGCCTTGCTTTCACCTCAACCACCACCAACCGGTCCGGCTCACCACGCTGCCACGCCACCAGGTCGATCTCGTTCAAACCCATCCGGCTCCGCCAATTCCGCGCAACCACGGCATAGCCGAGCCCCTCCAGATAGCGATGCGCCACATCCTCGCCACGCCTGCCCAGGGCATGCGCTGGCTCCATCGTTCGCGCATCATGCCACTGCCGCAGCTTGTCGAAAATCCGCCAGACTGGTTTCGTAAAGAACACTACTTCAATACTTCAAACTCAAATTCCATCACCTTGCCCCGCACGATGTAGCAGAGATAATATTCCCACTGCCGTCTCAGCCGGGGCGAAGCATTGATCAGAAATTCAAATCCGAGATACCTCCACAAGGCAAGTAGCTTGACGTAAACTTTTTTCTCCCGGAACTTTGCCTGCGTGTAATACCCAAACCCGGCATCATCATCCCCGAAGTACCGGAAGCTGAAGCTGTTCAGATGCGACTTGTGCGTCGGGTCGCAAAAGCTCGAAAAGTCCGTATAGTGCGGCGTCTCCAGTCGAACCGTGCCACCAGCCCGCACCACCCGGTGAAACTCCTCCATCGTCTTGATCACGTCATCGACATGCTCAATGACATGGATCGCCCGCAACTCATCAAAACTCGAGTCGCGAAATGGATACGGATGATGATCGAGATCAGCGATGACATCAGCCGCAGTACGTGGATTGTTATCGAGCCCAACCGACCCGGGATACTTCCGTATCCCGCAACCTACGTCGAGGACTCTTGGCTTTGTTCGAGACAAGCTTCTAGTGTATCGAGGCTGAACTCCGCCTGGTCACGACTAAACACCAGCGGCGGGCAAAGCCGTATCGAATTCGGCCCGCAGCCGAGAATCAGCAAGCCCCGCTCAAACGCCATCGCCTCAATCCGGTCGCGCAATTCCGGGAAGCGCTCCTTCGACGCCTGATCACGCACCAGCTCAAAGCCGATCATCAATCCCAGGCCCTGCACTCGGCCAACATGCCGGAAGCGCTTCGGCCACTCCAGCATCCGGCCCAACATGAAATTGCCCACCCGATTCGCATTCTCAAGCAACTCCGCCTCAAGCAGTTCAATCGTCGCTAGCGAACTTGCAATCGCCACCGGATTCCCGCCAAACGTAGAAGCATGCGCCCCCGGCGTCCACTGCATCCACTCCGGCTTGGTCACCACAGCACTCAGCGGCATCCCGCTCGCAATGCCCTTGGCCAGCGCCAGAATATCCGGGTTCACCCCAAAGTGTTCTACGGCATAAGTCTTGCCCGTCCGCCCCATCCCCGCTTGCACTTCATCCCAGATAATCGGAATCTTGTACTTCGCAGCGACAGTCTGCAGCTCATCGATAAACTTCTGCGGCGGCACTACATAGCCACCCTCACCCTGCACCGGCTCCACAATAATTCCGGCAATGTCATCCGCAGGCAGGATATGTCGAATCAGTTGATCCTCAATCACCTTCACGCACTCCACATTGCAGGTCTCAACCTGCTTGCCGTAGCTGCACCGATAGCAATTGGCATAAGGGATATGCGACACACCAGACAGCAGCGAACCAAAGCCCTTCTTCTGCACGCTCTTCGATCCAGTGAGCGACAGCGATCCCATCGTCCGGCCATGAAAGGCCCCAAGAAAAGCAATGAACCTCTCACGCCCCGTGTGGTAACGAGCCATCTTGAGCGAAGCCTCAATCGCCTCAGTCCCCGAGTTACCAAAGTAAACCCGCCTCGGGCCCCCACCCGGCACCAGGCTCTGCAGCTTCTCGGCCAGCTCCACCATGTTTTCGTAATAGAAATCAGTGCCAGAGTAGTGAATCAGTTTCGCTGCCTGCGCTTGAATCGCCGCCACCACCTTCGGATGGCAATGCCCCGTGGCGCAAACCGCGATCCCCGCATTGCAGTCGAGAAAGCGATTCCCGTCGAGATCCTCAATGATCGATCCTTCAGCGCGAGCAACCGTCAGCGGGTATCCGCGCGTATAGCTGGGTGACATCACAGCGTTGTCACGGGCAATGAGTTGCGCCGCCTTCGGTCCCGGCAATGCGGTAACCAAATGCGGCAGGTCCATCCGGTTGAGCGTAGGTGTGCTCATACGATGCTCCAGGTTTTTAAGATTTAGAAAAGGGAAGGAGAAAGGGAGGGGACGCAGCTAGTCTGCGCCAAACAGGCCAGGGCGACTCAGTGATGGTACCGGCTGCATGCTTTCATTCTAGGCCATCCGCGCAAGCGCCATATACTTAGAGTCGAAATGCCTCGACCTGCCGCTCTCGCGGCGATCCTTTGCCTCTCGCCCTTGGAAGCCGCAAACTCCGGCTGCGCTCACCGTATCGCGAAGCCTCTTTCCCACTTGCCTTGCGATGGCAGGCAGGGTTCATAAAGCCGATGGAGCCTATCGCAAGCGGACTCGTTTACGCCGGTGCCTTCCTTATGCTCGCCGCTCTGCGGCAAGGTCGACTTGTCGGCCTCGCCGGTGCGGCGATTTTTATCGTGGGCTTGCTGCTTCCACCTCAAGACATCCGTGCGCCTGTCGCCGAAACTCTGCTGGATCAATTCGCTCCTGTTTATCAATTCCAGGAACGCCATGAGATCGAGATTGAAACCACCCCTGATCGAGTTTACTCGGCGATCCTGAATTCCACCGCCAACGAAATCGCACTCTTGCGCGCTCTAATCTGGATCCGGCGCCTCGGCGGGCAAGGGCCGGAAAGCTCCATCGACTCGCCTGGCTCAAAGCCGCTCCTCGAAGAGGCCATGCAAACCACCTTTACCAGGCTAGCCGAAGATCCCGGCCGCGAGATCGTATTGGGCCAGGCCATGGGCAGTCCCAATCGCCTTACCCCAAGGCAGTTTATTCGTGGCAACTGGTTTGAGGCCACGCTTGCAGTAATGAGCTTTCGTGTCGTCAGTATCGCGCCTGAGCGCAGCCGCGTGATTACCGAAACCCGCGTTTACGCCACCGCGAAACGTGACCGCTTCGCCCTTTACTGGCGCCTGATCTATCCCGGCAGTTCCCTGATTCGCTACAGTTGGCTTCACGCCATTCGTGCGCGGGCATTGCGCGAGGTGCCCCGGCCGCCGTCTGCCCCTCCGGTGCTAGCGGGTTGCTTTTCCGAGGCTTTGACCGCGGGCTCGCGCGTGACCTTAAACGCCGTTCTCCTTCGCCACTATCACGGACTTGCACTGCGTCCCCCGGGCCCATATCCGGCGCATTGCTGGTTGGACTTGCCATTCGCTCCCGCCGCAATCCTTCCAACAGGAGAGAGCTCTGTCACCCTCACCGGCGTGCTTCGCCATGCCGATGGCTTCCGCCGGGAATTGAAAAACGGATTTGGCTATCGCGGAGCAAGTGAATGGGCGATCGAAGTCGACGACTTCAAAATGCGCTAGTACGCAGATCTCAACCAGGAATGGCCTGCCCGGCCATCCGCCTGGCGCCATTTCTCTCCCCCTCGATTCCAAACGCTATAAGGAATTCACCTAGATTAGAAAAAACGAAAATCTTGTTATCATATCAAATAGTTCCCCGCCTGAATTTTTCTTTCACCTTGTTGTAGTTCTTTTGACATCTTTAATCCCTAATCTGAAAGTGAGGTTCCTATGGCTGAAGAAAGACGCATTTCCAAACATTACTTGTTGGCCAGTGATTTCGATCACACGTTGAGCTTTAACGACTCCGGCGTTGTCCTGAGTGAACTGCTCGGCATCGAAGGTTTCCAGGCCAAAATTGCTGAGATCTCTCGCAAGAATTTCATCCAGCAAGGTGGCGAGTTGTCCTACTTGCTCCTTCACGATCCCGAATACAAACAGGTCC
>CANGVB010000022.1 GCA_947456995.1 Bryobacteraceae bacterium
CGTGTGCAGCGGGGCGCAATCGCTTTCGATGGTGGACTGAAAGTCGAGTCCTTCGCGTACGCTCATGATTGCCATGCCATGGTCACCCATGGTGCCGGAGACAATCACAACGTCGCCCGGTTGGGCACGGGTTGGCCCGATGTGGAGGTTGTCCGGTACGACGCCGACGCCGGCTGTGTTGATGTAGAGCCCATCTGCCTGGCCCTTGCCGACTACTTTGGTGTCTCCAGCGACGATCTGGATGCCGGCCGCCTTTGCAGCTTTGCCCATGCGGCTCAAGACTTCGGCAAGGGTGTCGAGCGGCAAGCCTTCTTCGAGAATGAATGCGGCTGTGAGGTAGAGCGGAGTTGCCCCGGACATGGCGAGATCGTTGATCGTTCCATTGATGGCCAAGTCTCCGATGCAGCCGCCCGGAAAGAAGAGGGGACGAACGACATAGCTGTCGGTTGAGATGGCGATGCGTCCCTCGATGGGCGGCAGGACGGTAGAGTCGCCGAGTGAGTTTGCGTTTTGACCGCCGAGGGCAGGGAGTATGAGATGCTCAACCAGATCGGCTGAGAGCTTCCCACCACCACCGTGTGCCATCACGATGTGCGAATAGTCCTGCAGCGGCAGAGGACAGACAAAAGGACTCATAAGGTGACCCCGATCAGATGTTGCTTGTATTGGTGGTAAGCAGAGCAGGCGCCTTCGGTGGAAACCATTGGTGCGCCAAGCGGGCGCTGTGGTGTGCAACGTTTGCCGAAGGCCGGGCACTCGATGGGCTTCTTCTGGCCCATGAGCACTTGGGCGCTGATGCATTCGGAGTCTTCTTCGACCCCTGCGGCTTCCAGCCCAAAGACACGCTCTGCGTCGAAACCGGCATAGTCTGGACGCAGGCGCATGCCGCTGAGGGGGAGTTCCCCGATGCCGCGCCACTTGCGGTTGCAGACTTCGTAGACTTCATCGACGATGCGCCGCGCACCCGGGTTGCCGTGCAGGGGCACAGCGCGGGAGTACTGGTTTTCAAATTCAGCACGGCCGGATTCCAGTTGTTTCACCAGCATCAGGATGGACTGGAGAAGATCCACTGGCTCGAAGCCTCCAACTACTACCGGTACCTGGAAAGTTTGCGCGATGCGGATGTAGTCTTCACAGCCCGAAACAGTGCAGACGTGGCCGGGGGCTATGAGGCCCTGTACGCGATTGAGCGGTGAGGAGAGCAGCACCTCAAGCGCCGGGGGAACGAGGACGTGAGAGACGAGGGAAGAGAAGTTGCCCAAGCCTTCTTTGGCCGCCTGCCAGACGGCTTGCGCGTTGGCGGGCGCTGTGGTTTCAAAGCCAACCGCGAAGAAGACGATTTGTTTGCCGGGGTTCTTGCGGGCGACATCGAGGGCCTGCATGGGCGAGTAGACAAAACGGACATCGCCGCCTCTGGCTTTTACCTGTAGCAGGTCTGTGATGGAACCCGGTACGCGCATCATGTCGCCGTAGGTGATGAAGATGACCTCGGGCCGTGAGGCGATCTGAATGGCTTTGTCGATCATCTCCAGAGGAGTTACGCAGACAGGGCAGCCGGGGCCGTGGACGAGCTGGATCTGTTGGGGGATCAACTCGTCGATGCCGTAACGCATGAGGCTGTGTGTTTGCCCACCGCAGATTTCCATCAGCACCCAGGGTTGGGTGACGGTGGCTTCGATCTCCTTGAGAATGGCGTGGGCGAGGCTTGGGTCGCGGTATTCGTCGAGATATTTCATGGGTCGAGTGGCTCCATCATGCCGAGACGTTCAATGAGTTCAAATGTGGATTTGGCTTCGGCTTCGTCGATCTTGCTGAGGGCGAAGCCGACGTGTACGAGGACGAAGTCTCCGGGGGTGGCTTCAGGGACGAAGTCGAGAAATACGGCTCGCTCGACGCCACCGAATTTCACCTGGCCTACGCGGTTGTAGCCGATGTCTTCGATGGAGACAACCTGGCCGGGTATGGCTAAACACATAGGGCGGCTCCAGTAAGTTCTTCGATGAGAAGCTTGGCTTGCAGCTCGGCTTCATCAAGAGTTTCGAGTACAGAGGGGCTGAGGCCAATGCCGGTGGCGAAGAGTTCTGGTTCTACTCCGATGACGGCGATGCGGCCGGGGAGATCTCCGGTGAGTGCGGCAACAGCAAGCAGGCCTGCGGCATTGCCTTCGTGGGCGCTGCGGCCTTTGACGGCACCTACTTCGTTCCACTCGATGTTGGGCTTTACCAGCAAGGTTCCTGGTGTCTGGTTGGCGCAGAAGGCATCGAGGAGAAGGACGGCAGAACGGCCGGAAAGCAGGCTGAGGAGGCCGAGGCCCATTGTGCCGCCGTCGACGTATTCTACTTGCGAGTCTTCCTGCTGCGTGTTGCGCAAACGCTCAAGCAATGTGGGCCCGAAGCCATCGTCCGTCAGCAGGAGATTGCCGAGGCCAAGAACGAGCACGGGTTTAACTGAGCCAGGTGTTGTTGTCAACATCGGATTTCCTTACGAATTTACGGCCAGTGAAGATGGAACCAACCATGCCATTGTCGAGATAGATGCTGTCGAGAATGACGATGTAGATGTGGATGGCGATGAAGATCAAAATGCCCCAGGCAAAGGCGTGGTGCCATTGGTGAACCTGATAGGAGCCGCCGAGCAACGGGATCACCCAGCCGAAGAGGGTGCTCCAGAAGCCACCGGGATTGGATTCGCCATACATAGCAAAGCCCGTTGCTATTTCAGCCCCGCCCATGCCGGCGATGAAGATCAGGTAGCTTAAGGCTCCAAGCTGGTTGTGGCCGACAAAGCGCTGAGTGATGTGGATGGTGAGGTACTCCCAGCTTTGCTCGATGAGTTGATGCCACCAGGAGAGTCGCCAGAAGAATGGAAAGCCGGAGCGGGCGTAGTTATTGCCGGCAAAGAACCAGTAGATGCGAATGAGAAAGGAGGCGAGCAGGACGTAGCCGGCGATGAAGTGGATTTGGCGGAAGCGGCCCATCAGAAAGTTGAACGTGGCTTCGCCTGTCGAGGATGCCCAGGGCCAGGCGATGAAGAAACCCGTAGCCAGCAGGACCGTGATCGAGACCACCATCATCCAGTGGCCGATGCGGATGGGGGATTCCCAAACGTAGCGGGACTCGACGGTTTCGATCTGCACAGGTGCCGGCGCGAGATGAATTTGAGTAGACATGGTGTCTCCTAACGCACGACGATTTTGGCTAAGGTTTCGCCGTCTTCACCCATGACGTGGGTGGCGCAGGCGAGGCAGGGATCAAAGGAGTGAATGGTTCGGAGGATCTCAACAGGCTTGGTGCCATCGGCCATTTTGGTGCCGATGAGGGCGGCCTCATAGGCACCGTGTTTGCCTTCGGAATCCTTGGGCGAGGCATTCCAGGTAGAGGGCACAACGATCTGGTAGGACTCCGTCTTCTTATCCTTGATCTTGATCCAGTGGCCGAGTGCGCCGCGTGGGGCCTCTACAAAGCCGACACCTTTGGCTTCTGTTGGCCAGGAGGCTGGCTCCCAGTTCTTGGTGTTGGCAGTGACGGTGTCGCCCGCCTTGAGATTCGCGATGAGGTTGTTGTATTCCTCCAGCATCCACTGGGCTGCGAGTTTGGTTTCAAGACCACGGGCAAAGGTACGGCCGAGGGTTGAGAAGAGGGCGGTAGCGGGGAGCTTGGTGGCACCGAGGCCCCAGTTCACAACGTCTTTGATGGCAGTGTTGCCTGAGGCGTAGCCGATTACCATTCGCGCGAGGGGGCCCACTTCAACTGCGTTGCCGCGCCAGCGCGGGGTCTTGACCCAGGAGTAGCCCTGGTTTTCGTCGAGCTGTTTGTAGGGCGGCTTGGGGCCAGAATATTTGGCCTTGGTCTGGCCTTCCCATGGGTGGAGCTTCTTCTTGCCGTCGCCGTATTCATACCAGGAGTGGGTGACTTCTTCCTGTACCTGAGAAAAGTCGGTGAGGTCGAGTTGTTGCACCTCGTTGAGATTCTTGTTGAGGACAACGCCACGCGGAAAGCGGAACTTCGAAATCGATTCGAGGTTGTAGTCGGTAGGCATGTCGCCGTAGGCCATGAAGTTGCCGAGGCCGCCGCCGATTTGAGTCCATTCCGGGTAGAAGCTGGCGATGGCGGCGAGGTCTGGAATGTAGAGCTGGTCGACGATGTTGATCGCCTCCATGATCTTGTCTTTGACAAAGCTCAGGCGCTCCATGTTGATGGGGGCATTGTCGTCCACCATGTTGATGGCACAGGCGACGCCACCCACCAGATAGTTGGGATGCGGGTTCTTGCCACCGAAGACGGTGTGGATTTTGGCAACTTCCTTCTGCCACTGGAGGGCTTCCAGATAGTGCGCGACGGCCATGAGGTTGGCTTCGGGCGGGAGCTTGTAGGCGGGGTGGCCCCAGTAGGCGTTCTGGAAGATTCCAAGCTGGCCGGAGTCTACAAACTTCTTGAGCGTGGCGAGTGTGTCGGAATAGTAGCCGGGCGAGGATTTCGGCCAGTGGGGCGATACCTTCTGAGCGAGGGCAGAGGTGGCCGCAGGGTCGGCCTTGAGTGCTGAGACGACGTCGACCCAGTCGAGCGCATGCAGATGGTAGAAGTGAATCACGTGATCCTGCACGATCTGGGTAAAGTTCATCAGGTGCCGGATGATGCTGGCGTTTTTTGGGATGTCGATCTTGAGGGCGTTCTCGACGCTGCGGACGCTGGCGAGGGCATGGATGGTGGTGCAGACGCCGCAGATGCGCTCGGCAAAGGCCCAGACCTCGCGAGGGTCGCGGCCTTGTACGATCAACTCGATGCCGCGCCACATGGTGCCGCTAGAGAGGGCGTCGCCGATGACGTTCTGGTCATTGAGCATGGCTTCAACGCGAAGGTGACCTTCAATTCGCGTGACTGGATCTACTACGACTCGGGTAGACATGGGTGGCTCCTATTCGACGGGCTTGGTAGGTTCGATGTTGACTAGCTTCTGGTCGACCAGCTTGTGTTTGGCAAGGGCGGCGACGCCGTGGGCTGCGATTGCGCCCGCGACAACGGTGGTGAGGCCGAGGCCGACGCGGTCGGCGGTAAGGTCGGTAGTTGGGTTCGGGATGTTGGCCAGGCGTTCATAGAAGGGGCCGTTATCCCAGAAGCCTTCCTCTGAGCAACCAAAGCAGCCGTGGCCTGAGCCGATTGGGAAGGAGACACATTCGTTCCACTTCATCGAAGCGCATGCATTGTAGGTTGAAGGGCCGCGGCAACCCATCTTGTACAGACACCAGCCTTTGCGGGCACCTTCGTCGTCCCAGGCTTCTACAAACTGCCCGGCGTCAAAGTAGCTGCGGCGGTAGCAACGGTCGTGGATGCGCTGGCCGTAGAACATCTTGGGGCGCTTGGCACTGTCGAGTTCTGGCAGGCGGTCGAAGGTGAGGATGTAGCTGAGAACGCCGGTCATCACTTCAGCAATCGGCGGGCAGCCAGGTACGTTGATCACCGGCTTGTCGGTAATCATCTTATAGACGGGTTTGGCTCCGGTGGGGTTGGGGTAAGCGGCCTGAACACAGCCATTGGAAGCACAACTGCCCCAGGCGATGATGGCTTTGGCTCCAGCAGCTGCCTCTTCGAGAATGCTGGTAAAGGTTTCGCCTCCGATGGTGCAGTAGACGCCTCCATCGTTGGTGGGCGCGTTGCCTTCAACGGCGAGGAGATACTGGCCCTTGTAGTCCTTCATGATCTTCTTGCGAATCTCTTCGGCTTGATGTCCGGCGGCGGCTTGCAGGACGTCGTCATAGTCGAGCGAGACCATGTTGAAGAGAATGTCCTGGGCGATCGGGTGTGTGGATCGTATAAAAGACTCGCTGCAGCAGGTGCATTCGAGGCCATGGATCCAGAGCACGGGGATTCGCGGCTTGTTGTCGAGAGCGGTTGCAATTTGCGCCGCGGCTTCTTTGGGAAGGCCGAGCGATGCGGCCGTCATAGTGCAGAAGGTGAGTATGTCGCGGCGGCTGATGCCACGCCGCTCGAGAACTTCAGACGTTGTTGCAGGGTGAGAGGCAATCATGGGGCCCACTCCTTAGGCTGTTCCCCTAGTTAGCAATTGGAGTGCCAGTTGAAACCTGCCTGTAATGTTCTTTATTTGACCCTTGGGGCTGAAATATGGGGCAAATTCCTCAATGGTTGGGGGATTTGACGCACCCAGCTTATCCCCTTCTATTGAATTTAGGGCTAAAGCGAAACGGCAATAGAAATGCATAAGGAACCAGCAATGAGACTTCAACTAATTTCGCTTTCCTTACTTTTAGCGACTTCCGCCGTTGCATTTGGAGCTGACGTCGCCGCCGGAAAAACTGCTTACGATGCAGCTTGCAAAAAGTGCCATGGCGCGGATGGAACACCCAACCCGGCCATCGTCAAGATGATGAAGGTTGATATGAAGCATCTTGGCTCAAAAGACGTTCAAGGCAAGAGCGATGCTGTTTTGAAGAAGGAAACCATCGAGGGAGTAGGCAAGATGAAGGCTATGCCTGCGGTGGAAAAAGACGTCGCCAATATTTTGGCCTTCGTTCGGACGCTGAAGCAGTAGAGGATCTGAAGCATGGGGAAGCTTGCTCAACGCTGGGTTTTGCCGGTTCTATACCTGACTGATAACTGGATCAGCAGGGTGGGATTGTTTTTAGTTCTGTCGGCGATGGTGTTGTGGATCTTCCTCACTGGCGCAAGTGCAGCCTCAGGTTACCTGGGGATTTTGCAGTTCGTAGCTTTACCTGCTGCGTTCTTTGGTGGTCTGGTTCTGGTTCCAATTGGGATCAGCTTGCAGCGGCGCCGCGAGGCACCTGACCATCATCTCCATCTGCCTGAAAAGATCGAATTGTCGAACCCCAAGGTACGGCGCTTCCTCGTGTTTGTTGCTGGTGCGACCTTTATCAACCTGGTTGTAGGCGGCGCACTTACTTTTCAGACCGTTCATTACATGGAAAGCAATAACTTCTGTGGGACGGCTTGCCACGTGATGGATCCTGAACACGTTGCCTTTCAGAATGGCTCTCATGCACAGGTGAAGTGTGTGGAGTGTCATATCGGCGAGGGTGCAGGCAATGCCATACGCGCAAAGCTGAACGGAACGCGGCAGCTTTACCTGATTCTGGCTGGGGGCTACAGTCGTCCGATTCCATCGCCGCCACATGCACTCAAGCCTGCCTCAGAGACATGTGAGAATTGCCATTCCCGAAATCACGACTACGGGGACAAACTCTGGCGCAGAACGCAGTTCGACGATGCCGGAGAAAAGGTGGAAACCGCCTTGATGCTTAAGCTCGGCGGAGCTGAAGGCAAGGGCATTCACGGCGCGCACATGGGCCGGAATTTCCATATCGAATATCAAGCCGCTGACGACAAGCGGGAGAAGATTCTCTCCGTAAAAGTGACCAAGGGCGGTCAGACCGACGAGTATGCGTCGGCTGACTTCAGCTCGGGTAAGGTGAAGGCCGTGTTCAGCCGGCAGATGGATTGTCTTGATTGTCACAACCGCCCGAGCCACGAGTTTGCTGTGCCAGACCGTGCGGTGGACAAGATGATGGCCGATGGCAAGCTGCCACAGTCGATACCTCTGTTTCGCAAAGCTGCGTTAGAGGTGCTTAAGGGTGAGTACGGCACTCGAGCTGCAACAGCGATTCCTGAACAGCTCAAAGCGTATTACCAGAAGAATCAGCCTGGTGCACTGGCAGCCAATCAGGGGGAACTGGACAAGGCCGGCAAGGCACTTGCGGATCTTTATGGCCGGAACATATTCCCGGCAATGAAGATCACCTGGGGAACTTATCCGCAGCATCTGGGACATACGGATTCTCCTGGCTGCTTCCGCTGCCATGGGGAAGAGTTGAAGTCGAAGACTCCCGGCAAGGCGATCACGCAGGATTGCGAAGCCTGCCACAAGGTGCTTGGTGTTGAAGAGAAGAACATGAAGGCATTACAGGAACTTGGAGGTTGATCATGCGTGAACGATTCGGAATGCGTCTCTGGCCAGCAGTATTAGTTGGTGGCCTGTTGGCAGCTGCAGGATTGGTGAGTGGCGTGGGCAAGAATGCCTTCAATGCCGCTCAAAAGGCGTTTTACGCCGACGAAAAGACGATCAATTTCGTAAGGCCGGGACTCGACCTCAAGATCCTCGCTGCGGTTGTGAATCCGGATGGGTCCATGGCAGCTCGAATCAAGATCACAGACCCGCTGGGCGTGCCTCTTGACCGCCTTGGCGTGTTTACGCCAGGGCCGGTGAACATTAGTTTCGTAGCTGCATTCATACCCAAGGACGATAAGGTCTACACGGCTTATACAACCCGCGTGCAGACGAGTCCGATCACCAGAGTTTCTGCGAGGCAGGCGGCGGGTGATACCGGTGGCAGCTGGGTGAAGAACACAGAAGAAGGCGAGTATACGTATACTTTTGGCACCCGCGCACCTGCTGGCTTTGACCGTACTGCTACTCATACCATTGGCGCGTATTCCAGCCGCAACCTGACCGCCTTTGATCTTGGTACGAACTATGCGAGTGCCACTTTCAATTTCATTCCTGCTGGCGGGGAAGTAACTCAGGTTCGCGATGTGATCAAGACCGCCACTTGCAACGCCTGCCATGTGCAGGTATCTGCTCACGGTGGTTCGCGTATTGGTATGGAGATGTGCGTTCTTTGCCACACACCGCAGACTGTAGATCCTGATACTGGCAATACAGTTGACATGACTGTAATGACACACAAGATTCACATGGGCAAGGACCTGCCGAGCGTCAAGGCTGGCACCAAGTACCAGATCATCGGCAATGGTCAGTCGCTGCATGATTTCTCAGCGGTTGGCTTTCCTGCTAACGCGAGAAACTGTACCGCCTGTCATGCACAGACTGGGCCAAATGCTGCAAGCCAGGCTACGGCCATGTTTAACCCGACTCGCGCGGCTTGCGGTTCCTGCCATGACGGCATCGACTTTGCAGCCGGCAAGGGACACATCGCACAAGCTGACGATACACGCTGCTCTACCTGTCATCGCCCTGAAGGCGAGCGGGAGTGGGACATCTCGGTGAAGGGCGCACACGTTGTTCCTGAGTTCTCGAAGAACCTGAAAGGCCAGTCGATTGAATTGCTGGAAGTCAGCAATACAGGACCCGGGCAGAATCCAACCGTCACCTATCGCCTGAAGGATTCTGAGGGCAAGATCCTCGCCCCGAGTGAAATGACCTCACTGTCCATGATATTGGCCGGGCCGGCGCCAGACTATCTCGCTTACTGGTCTGAGGCATCGAGAACCGATCCAATTTCACCGAGTGGTTCAGCAACACACCGCTTTGCCCGAGCGATTCCAGCCGACGCCAAGGGAACTTACACCATTAGCGCTGAAGGTTATCGCAATGTCTCTTTTGAAGGCCCGGGCCGCATTCCTACCACTGTCCGGGATCCGCTCAAGAATGTCGTGAAGTATTTCAGTGTTGATGGGACGGCGGTCACTCCTCGCAGACAGGTAGTCACAGTTGAAAAGTGCAACGCCTGCCATACGAGGATTGAAGCCCATGGCCGTAACCGGAATCAGATCGAAAGTTGCGTTGTCTGCCACAACTCAACCATGACGGATGCGGCGCGGCGACCAGCAGCGCAGGCTCCAAACGAGTCGATCAGCTTTGGCACGATGGTACACCGGATTCATACCGGCAAGGAGCAGGGGCGTCCTTACATCATCTACGGGTTTGGTGCTTCGGAGAATAACTTCAGCGAAATTGGCTTCCCAACCAGCGCTGCTAATTGCACTACCTGTCACGTGAACAATTCTCAGAATCTGCCTTTACGGGCAAATCTGAACCCCGTCACCGATCCGCGTGGATGGTTGCCGAGCCTGGGTGTCACCAGTGCTTCCTGTCTGAGCTGCCATAGCTCAAGGGATGCTGCGGTACATGCCCAGATCAATACCTCTCCACTTGGTGAAAGCTGCACGGTTTGCCACGGCGCCAACGCAGAATTCTCTGTAAGCCGCGTCCACGCAAGGTAAGATGCGAATCTATACAACCACTATCGTTCTCTTGTTACTGCCCTTCCTTGCTGGTGCGGCACCTAAAAAGGCTCGCACCGACAAGGAAGGTTACGCTGGAACCGAAGCCTGTCTGGTTTGCCATGAAGACATGGGAAAGGCTTTTTTGAAGAGCCGCCATGGAGTTGTGGAAAACGACAAAGGCCGGGGATGGAAGGGTCAATCGTGCGAATCCTGCCACGGGCCAGGTACAAAACACGGTGAGGCGGCTGAAGCCAAGTTCATTCTCAACCATGTGAAGGCAAGCCCACGTGAAGCTGATACCTCTTGTTTGTCCTGCCATAAGAATCAGGCCACGCATTCGGGTCGAATCAGTGGTTCTCATGCCAAGGTGCAGGTTGCGTGTGTCAGTTGCCACTCGGTCCATCATGCGGTGAATGATTCGTCTCTTCCGCTGATGCGCGACTTCAGCGAGAAGTCCCCCGCTGCGCTGGCCCGGTTGCCAATAGCTGCGACGCGCCCGGCCAAGATCACCGAGCTTTGCACAAGCTGCCACGCAAGTGCCTGGGCAGCCTTCCAGCGGCCACATACGCATCCGGTAGCGCAAGGCGCAATGTCGTGTGTCGATTGCCACAACCCGCACGGAACGTCCCGTCCCTTTGGGCTAAACACGACGGCCAGAACTACCAATTCTGAGCCGGGATGCTTTAAGTGCCATTCCGACAAACGCGGGCCTTTTGCTTTTGAGCATGCACCAGTGCGGATGGAGGGCTGTAGTGCCTGTCATGAAAATCATGGCTCAGCAAATCCGCGCATTTTGAACCGGGCTGAGGTAAGCCATGTGTGTCTGGAATGTCACTCCAACGTGCCAGCTGCCAGTAACAGAAGTGGCACGCTCGGAACCGTGGCCACCGGCTTCCACGACCTCAGGCTGCCAGCCTATCGCAATTGCACTACTTGCCATACCAAGGTGCACGGGTCACATATTAATCGGGATTTACTGCGATGAAGAAATTATCTTTGCTAGCGATCATCGCAAGCTGTCTTAGTGCGCAAGAGCCAGCCAAGCCGGTTGCTGAAAACCCTTTGCAGATGCAAAGTGATATCGGTTATCGCATGCTCACAGGGCAGCACGGCAACATCAACACCTATCGCAGCGTGGTGAATCTTGGTGAAGGCCCAAGGCTGCTTCAGTTTCAATCCACTTACAAGCCTCCGAATACCAAGCTTTTCGACGAATTTCGAATTCACGGGGCCAACTGGGGTGATCCGCTGAATTCCCTCCAGTTGAATGCGGAGAAGACTGCGGTGTATCGGGTGAATTTTCAGTACCGAAACATTGCTTACTTCAATACGCTTCCTTCCTTTGCCAGCCCGCAATTGGGGCGCTTGGGTGCTTCCTCTTATGCCACCAGCCAGTCCTGGCAGGATACGCGGAACCGCTTCTGGAATCTGGACCTGGACTTGCGGCCAGGACGCAGGTTTCAGCCTTTCTTTGGTGTTGCACAAAATACCAGTCGCGGGCTGGGCGTGAGTCCTTTGGTGCTCGATGAAAACAGCTATCCGGCTGCCAGCCGCATTGATACTGGCTACACCGTCTTTCGCGGTGGAATGCGTCTTGAAACCGAACTGCTTCATCTGAGTCTGGAGCAGGGCGGCGCGACTTTCCATGACGGAACATCGCTGGTGAACAATACGTTGAACTTTGGGAATCGCGAAAATACTTACTTCGGCCGCCAGCTCTCACTGGGTGATTCAACGCGGCTTTACGATGTAACGGGCAATCATCTTTACTCTTCAGCTGACCTCACAATTTCACCCGTATCCTGGCTCGATTTGAGTGCTGAGTATTACTTCTCGCAGCCGAAATCGGAAGTCCGTTTTAACGAATCTGCACGGGGTACGATTCTCTGGCTGGACTCACTGCGGTTCGTCAATGGCCAGCAATCCATGGCGACCGGGTACGCCAATCAGCCAAGAACTGCTGGCGGGCTGACGCTGGAGATTCGGCCATTCAGCCGGCTTCGGATCATCGATGCCTGGCAGGTGGAGCACATGCACAATGCAGGCTCGATCTCGTTTGGAACCACGCTGGATGGCCGGGCACTGAATCCCGTGAACTCGAACGATCGTCTGGTGTTGAGGCAGAATGAACAGAGGCTCCAGGCATTCTTTGATGTTTCCAAGCGCTTGACCGTCTTCGGCGGGCATCGTTATCTCTGGGGCGACGCCGAAGTGCGCCGCGCCAGTTTGTCTCCTGGCGGGCCGCGGGAGTTTGGCTATCTGAACCGTCATTCAGCCCTTGCTGGATTCATCTACAGGCCTTTCTCCAAGCTCACTGTAAACGGTGAAACAGAAGTGGGCCGTGGGGATCAAACCTTCTTTAGAACGAGCCTTCAGAACTTTGAACAGATGCGCTTGCGTGGACGATATCAGCTTTCTGAAGCGTGGCAATTCAACGCCCGGTTTACGCGGGTGAACAATGCCAATCCGGCACCGGGAGTGAATCTCAACTTTCGGAACCAGCAGGCTAACCTCACCGTGCAATGGACCAGGAAGCTAGTATCGGTGATGGCTGACTACACGCGCTCGGCGATCTTCACCAATCTTGGCTATCTCGATCCCGTGACTTATCTTCTCGAACCCAACATCTACCGTGACAATGCTCATACCGGTACTCTGGCTGCCGACCTTCGACTGCCAAAAAAGGCAACCTTTACTTTTGGTGGCAGCATGTTCCGGTCTGCAGGAAGCAGGCCGAGCCGCTACTATCAGCCTTTGATGCGTTTGCGTGTTCCGGTTGCAAGCGGCATGGGGCTGTTGGCCGAGTGGCGTAACGTCTCGATGGGGCAGACCTTTTATGCCTACGAGGCATTTGGCGTGCAGCAGTTTACGATCGGCCTGCGCATCTCACACTAGACCAGCCCGTACTTCTTCATCTTGTAGCGCAGTTTGTCCCGGCTGATTTCGAGGATGCGTGCAGCCTCAGACTGGTTGGACCGGCTTTTCTTGAGCGCGTCGATTACCAGCTCTTTTTCACGGTCGGCTAGCGAGGGGATTGTAGCGGGCGAGGACAGTGTTTCAGACTCAGTACCGGCAGTTGGTTGCAGCAAATACTGTGGCAAGTCGCTTGCGTCGATTACCGGGCCTGCACTCATCATGGCTGCATGGCCGATTGCATTCTCCAGTTCGCGAACGTTGCCTGGCCAGTGATGCCGTTTGAGTATCATTAGCGCGCGCTGTGTGAAGTCAGACACTTTGCGATCGTATTGTTTTGCCCACTTCGCGAGGAAGCTTCGGGCAAGCAGCTCAAGGTCACCTTGCCGGTCTACTAGCGAGGGTACTTCGAGCTCTACCATCGAGAGCCGGTAAAAGAGGTCTTCGCGGAAACGGCCTTGTTGAATCATTGCGCGGAGATCCCGGTGGGTAGCGGCAATCACTCGTACGTTGACCTTACGAGCGCGAAGAGAGCCCAGTTGTTGTACTTCCTGATTTTGAAGCGCCCGAAGCAGCTTTGCCTGGGTTGTGAGCGGCATGTCGCCTACTTCATCGAGAAAGAGTGTTCCGTTGTGGGCATGTTCGAAGAGGCCGATTTTGTTATCCGTCGCCCCAGTAAATGCACCTTTAACGTGACCAAATAGCTCGCTTTCAAAGAGCGTTTCCACTACCGCAGAACAATTCAGGGGAACAAACTCCTGTTTCGTGCCACTCAGATGATGAAGCGCCTGGGCGACGAGTTCTTTGCCTGTTCCAGTTGCGCCATGAAGCAGGAGGGTTCGGAAGTGCGGGGCGACACGCTGGATTTTCGAATAGAGTTGCCACATCTCCGGACTATTGCCTACCATGCCCTCAAAATAGTTCGAATTGCTGGCAAAATGATCGGGGTCGAGGGCGTGAATTCTCGCGCGGTGCAGGCGGGCCAACTTGCCAACGCGGTCGCGTAGCGTGTCGATTGAGATTGGCTTGTCGAGATAGTCTGTTGCGCCTTTGCGGATGGCCTCAACTGCAGACTCTGTGGAATAGTAGGCGGTCATGAGGATGACATCGATGGTGGGGTCGAATGCCATGATGTGCTCGAGTGTTTCGATTCCATCCATCAGAGGCATCACCAGATCGGTCATGACGATTTGAGGGCGATGTTTTCTGATGAACTGAAGTCCTTGTGCTGGTTCGCTAAAACAGTAGACTTTGATGCCCTCTTCCTGTAGCGCATCCTGCATCATTTCAAGGCTATCGAGATTGTCATCGATGATAACCATCGACAAAGGGATTAAAGACACTTTTGTAAGTTTAGCGCGAGGTTAG
>CANGVB010000023.1 GCA_947456995.1 Bryobacteraceae bacterium
GCCCTCTTCGAGCAGAAGCAGGGAGGATGCCTCGTTCTTGGCCGTCTCGGTTTCGCAGAATGCGATCTCGTGCTGAAAGGCAGTGAGCTGTTCTTGCGTGGTTGCCTGCATCACTTGCTTCTTTAGCTTTGCGATCTTTTCGACGAAATCAGCGTTGGCGCCGCTGAGGCGGCGGATCTCGGCCTGATTCGACGTCAAGGCCGCCTGATCGGCTTCAAGCCGCTTTTCGTGTGATTCGAGTTGTTTCTCGAGTTCAGCGATTTTCTTGGGGAGTCCGCGGATCTCTGCTTCGAGTTGAGAGAGCTGACGGTCCATCCGTTGTAGTTGGAGTGCGAGTTGAACTTCCTGAGCCATGGAGTAGCTACAACTTACCACGCAAAAAGGGCAAACGGCGTTTTAATGGTCCGGCCATTGCATCGGTGGCCATGGCAAGTTCTTCGACGCCGAGCGCTCTGGCGGCAAAATAGAAGACAATTGCGCCGGCGGGGATGGCTGCGGCGAGTTGGGCGAGAAAGGGCAATTGATCCATTGCGCGAACGATCAGCCACACCACGACTCCCATGGCAAGGGTGGCTGCGAGGGCCTTGGAGAGGCTGGTCCAGAGCATGCGGCCGTACAAACCACCGATCCTCTTGCGCATGAGGAGAAAGAGAGTGATTGAGCTGAAAAGTGCGATCCCGGAGGTGGAAATGGCAAGGCCAGCGTGCTTGAGATCGAATACGTCCACCATGATCCTGGCCAGAGCGTAGTTGACGATCACGCTGCCGAGGGAAACCATCATTGGTGTGCGGGAATCTTTTAGAGCATAAAAGGCGGGGCTCAAGACCTTGAGTGCAGAGTAGCCAGTGAGGCCGGCGGCAAAGCAGGAAAGCGCGAGGCCGGTTTGTTGCGTGTCGTAGGCGTTAAACTGGCCACCCTGGTAGATCGCACCAATCATGGCGTGTCCGAGAAGAACCAGGCCGGCTGAACTCGGGATGGTGAGTAGAAAGACGAGGCCCAAAGAGCGAGAGAGCGTTCTCCGGAATTCGTCCCAGTTCTCTGCGGCAGCGCTGCGTGAAACTGCCGGTAGTGTGGCGCTGGCGATGGCGACGCCAAACAAACCCAGTGGCAGTTGCATGAAGCGGAAGGCATAGTTCAACCAGCTTACGGAGCCGTTTGGCCCTCGCACAGGATCGATCAGTTCAGAGGCGATGTTTGAGTTGACCAGAACATTGATCTGCGTTGCCGCATTTCCCAAAATGGCAGGCCCCATCATGATGAGGATGTGTCTGAGGCCGGGATCGGAAAAATCAAAGGTAGGTTTGAAGATAAAGCCTGCCTTGATCAATGCAGGCACTTGGAATCCGAGTTGCAGAGCGCCCCCAGCGAGAACTCCCCAGGCCATGCCTTCGATTGCAGTGATGCCGAATTGGGGGCCAAGCCAGGGGCCGGCGATCACGCCGACGATGACGCTGCCGATGTTGAAGAACGTAGAGGAAAGAGCTGGAACCGCAAACTGCTTTAGCGAGTTGAGAATGCCCATCGCCTGTGCAGCCAGGGCTACCAGGAGCAGGAAGGGGAACATGATTGAGGTGAGGTGGGCGGCAAGCTCCAGCTTGCCTGGAGTGTTCTTAAAGCCCGGTACCGCAAGGTTGACCATTTCTTTGCTGAAGATGGCACCCAGGGCACAAATCAAACCCACTACCAGGATCAATGTGGTGGCCACAAGATTGGCCAGGCGTGCCGCATCCTCGCGGCCCTTGTTTTGCAGGCTTTCTGTGAAGGCTGGAACGAATGCGCTGGACAACGCCCCTTCGGCGAAAAGATCGCGGGTCAGATTCGGAATCTGGAAGCCGATGCGATAGGCGTCGTAGGGCATGGTGGAGCCGAAGAGGCGGCTCATGACCATCTCGCGCACCAAGCCTGAGACGCGCGAAAGCGCAACCGCAAAGCTCATGATCGAAGCGGATCGAACCACCCCTTTGGAAACGGTCGCAGATGATTCTGCGGCACTTTGTTGTTCGGTTTGGCTCAGGCGCTTTCTGCTCCGTACTGTTCGAGGAAGTGAGAAAGCGTTTTGATGCCGAGGTAGTAATGCTCGAGCTTGTACTTTTCGTTTGGTGAATGGAGGCCGTCGTCAGGCAAACCAAAGCCCATCAGGATTGTTGGGATTCCAAGATACTGGTGGAACTCACCGACAATCGGGATGGAACCGCCAGAGCGGATGAATACCGTCTGCTTGCCCATCATGTCTGCGAAGGCCTTAGCGGCAACATCCATGGCGGGATGATTGGGATCGACCATCAACCCCGGGCCTTGCGAGAGAATCTTCACGGTGCACTGAATGCCCTTGGGGGAGTTCTCCGCTACGAAGGACTTCACAGCTTCCACTACTTTGGCTGGATCCTGATTTGGCACCAGACGGAGAGATACTTTTGCGGTGGCCGTTGCCGGGATTACTGTTTTTGCGCCAGCACCAGTAAAGCCGCCGGCGATGCCATGAACCTCAAGGGTTGGGCGTGACCAGACGCGTTCGAGGACGCTGCGGTCTGGTTCGCCGGTGAGGGTTGTTGAACCCACTTCGTCCTTGAGCATCGCTGCCTCAGAGAAGGGAAGCGATTGCCAGGAAGCCAGTTCTTCAGCAGCGGGTTCTGCAACGCCATCATAGACGCCAGGAATCAGAATGCGCCCATCGGCGTCTTTGGTTTTGGAAAGCAGTTCGATCAGGCCAAAAACGGCGTTTGGTGCAGCCCCGCCATAGAGGCCTGAATGCAGATCGCGCGAGGGACCCTGCGCCACGATTTCCATGTAAACCAGCCCGCGCAGGCCAATGCATAGAGTGGGCAAGCCTTCTGCATATAAGGCCGTGTCGCTTACCAGCGCCACATCTGCTTTGAGCTTTTCGCGATGAGCAGGAACGTATTTCGAAATCGACTTGCCGCCAATTTCTTCTTCGCCCTCGATGATGACTTTGATGTTCACCGGCAGTTTGCCGTTGATCGCCATCAAGCCTTCGAGCGCCTTGACGTGCATGTAGAACTGCCCCTTGTCATCGACCGAGCCACGGGCGTAGATATTGCCATTGCGAACGGTGGGTTCAAAGGGTGGAGTTTCCCACAGTTCGAGCGGATCTGGTGGCTGGACGTCATAGTGCCCATAGCAAAGCACGGTTGGCTTGCCTTCGGCGTGCAGCCAGTCTGCGTAGATCAGCGGGTGGCCTTCGGTTTCGATGATTTCAACATTTTCGAGGCCAGCGGTGCGCAGTTTGTCTGCTGTGTATTCGGCTGCGCGGCGTACGTCGCCAGCGTGCTCTGGAAGCGTCGAAACACTGGGGATCCGGATGAGTTCAAAGAGTTCGTCGAGAAGACGTTGGCGGTTTTGATCCACCCAGGAATTTACTTGTTGGGACATGCGGGAACTTTCAGTTTAGCCTTTGAGTGCGGGTTGCGTTCTAATAGAAGCCGCATGTCCTTTTCGCGACGCCATTTCTTGAGCGGCCTGATCGCCGCGCCCATGCTTGCACAGCCCGATCAATTGCCTGCCTGGTCTCCGGGTACGCTGGAAATTCATCACCTCTCCACGGGCCGTGGCAATTGCACTCTTACGATTGCTCCTGACGGCAGCACCCTCATGATTGATGCCGGGGCACAGATGCCGAGCGCAGAGCAGCTTCAGTATTATGTGCCTGCTTATCCGGATACCAGCCGCAGACCGGGCGAGTGGATGGCCCGCTACACGCAGCGTCATTTGGCGCGGGCAGGCCGCAAAGAGATCGACCAACTCTTTCTTACGCATTTCCACAGCGACCACATGGGCGAGTACAAGGCCGACCTGCCGCAATCCAGGCACGGCGACTACAAGCTGACTGGAATTACCGACATCGCCGAAGCGATCCAGATCGGGAAAATCGTGGATCGAGGATATCCGAATTACGATTATCCGGCTCCGGTGAATGATCCAGGCACACGCAATTACCGCAAGTTTATCGAGAGCGCTTCCCAGCGCAAGACGGTGGTTGAAGCCTTCCGGCCTGGTTCGGCGAGCCAACTTGGCCCTAAGTCCAAGATCGAGAATTACGAAGTCAGAAACGTGGTTGCCAATGGCCAGCTTTGGACTGGCAAGGGTGAGGAGTTCAAGGCGACTTTTCCTGACGTCAAGACCCTGAAGCCCGCCGACTATCCTTCGGAGAATATGTGCTCGGGTGGAATCAGGATTCGCTATGGTGCCTTTGATTACTTTCACGGAGGGGATCTTTGTGACGGCAGTGCTTATGGCACGCCAGCCTGGCGGAACATCGAAACGGCGGCGGCGAAAGTGGTTGGGCCTGTCGATGTGGCGCTGGCCAGCCACCACGGCTATATCGATTCCACGGGGCCTGATGTGGTTCGCGCGCTGCGTCCGCGGGCCTTCATTATTCATGCCTGGGATTCAGCACACCCGACGATGCCTGCGTTGCACAACATGCTGAGCCAGGAGTTGTATACGGGGCCGAGAGACATCTTTTCGACAGCGATGAAGGCGGAAGCACTGGTTGCGATCCGGCGAATGAATCAGCTAAAGGCAAACCTGGGCCACATTGTGATTCGTGTTGCGCCTGGGGGGGCGAGCTATGAGATTCTCGTCACCAGTAACTCGGATGAATCCGATCGCGTTACTGCGCGTTTTGGCGCGTACGTGAGCGCTTAACGGATCCGGACGACGACCACGCCTTTTTGCCGGCGGTCTTCGCCGAAGGCGATCGCTTCGACGCTGTTGGATTTGCTGTTCACACGTACGGGCAGGTTGACCACCTGTTGCCCGGGTTGCCCGGGTTGCCCGGGTTGCTGTTGTACGGGAGGCGAGCCGATCCAGGCGATGCCTTCCGGGTTGGGGATGATCTCCAGATCGCCATTCTCGAGGTTGTAAACCAGGACTTGTGAACCGGCATTGCCTGCGCGAACGCCTCGGGCCACGACCCGGCGAATGGATGGCAAGACTCCAAGAAAATTCACAGCTACAAAACCTTCCGGGGTAGGCAGGAGGCGGGACTCAGTCCGTTCGAGATCGAAGAGAACCAGGCCTGCATCGCCGTTGATGCGATTGTTGGCTTGAGCCACGATCAGGTTGAGAGCCGGGACACGGGTGCCGCCTGAGAAGTTACTCACGCCCTGCGGCAGGTCGAGGCGAAGGACAGTTGCGTTGACGCCATCGAGAGCGTAGAAGGTGTCAGAGGTGTTGCGGTTTGCCGGGTCTACGTTGGAGCCGATCAGGAAGTCGTTGATCTCATCGGCGCCGCCTGTGGCGTTGAACTTGCCTGAGCCGGGTAAGCTGACGGCTTGGAATCTTCTGGCCGCCAGATCAAAAAGCATGAAGCCGTCTGCGGTGCAGGGGTTCTTAAAGGCACGGTCTTCTGCGCGGGCACCGAGCAGGGCAATGCCGCGTGAGAGTTCGAGGTTGAAGACCGGAATGTTGGCTACACAACCGGCGAAGAACCAGGCTTCGGGAAGAGCGATGCTCTGTGAGGGGCCTTCTGGCGGGAAATAGGCGAAGCCATGATTGCCCTCTGCATTGCGAACAGCCACATAGTAGTTTCTTGTTTGAGCATCCATGTAGAAGGGCGTTGGGGTGCGTAGTGCAGGTAAGCCGCCTGGCCCACCGGGTTGCTGTTGCGGGGCTGGTGCGACGATTGGGAGCCAGCCAGCAGGGAAGTCGCGCTGGCTGACAATGTCGCCTTGCGCCGAGAGCACCGCCACTTTGGCTTTTGTGGGGTTCTCGATGCTGTCGCCCACCGTGATCACGAATTGATTATTGAACTGTCCAATGCCGGTCAGGAGCCGGTTGAAGCCGTCGCCCAGGTCGATGTTCTGGAATCGCTGGAGGAGACCCTGTAGATTCACACCAGCACCGGGGGCACCACCTGCTGCTGCCTGTTCTTCCACTGCACCGGTCTCTGAATCGATCCGGTAGGCTTTTCCGGGGACCCCGGCGGTGGCTGGTACGACCGCAACGAAATCACCTCCGACGATTCCATTGATGTTTGCGGCAGCCTCAGGTAGGGTTGCCAGGACGGCATCGCTTGATCCAGGTCGGAAAATTCTCACTTTGTCGCTGACCGCCGCAGGTTGGCCCGGTTGTGCGGTGCCCCTGAAGGGTCCTTCAAATGCTGCAAAATTGGCAGAACCCACGCCGTCGATAAAGGGAGTGATTGCCTGGGCCTGAGCCGTTGTGAGGCAGCCCTCGATTTTCAGGAGTTCCATCTTTCGAATGTCGATGCGATAGCTCGGGTAGCAGGTATCGGTTCCGCGAACTGCGTTGGCATTGAGGAAAAGGCCATTGACGTCGCTTGAGCGGAGGTTTCTCAGGTCAGGACTTCCGGCCGGTAAGGGAATGAAGTTGACCTCGGATTCTCTGGGGCCCCGATCCATGGTGAGGAGATTGGCCTCGACGTTGTTGGCAATCAAAAGGACGGTATCTCCGTTTGTCGCTCCTTCCGGGGTCTTCACCTCAAGGACGAATTCTCCGGGGCGTGTTGTCGAATACGTCGCTGTCGCTTCGGCCTGGATGCCGCCCACGAAGACACTGATGGCTGCTCTTGGGGTTGCGGGGTCGGTGGCGGCTTCTCCGGTGGGTACGCGGGGGTCGGTTGGGCCCAGGGACGTGGCGCTCAATTGCATGGTGCCCTCGCTGCCAAGGTTGGCTACAGGGCCAAATCCACTTGCGTTGCCCGAGCGGACGGCGGGGGCGAGGTTCTGAATTTGAAGCCGGACGGGTCTTGATGTCTGCTCGCCGCGTCGCACCACGAGGTTTACCAGGCCGTTGGGTGTTTCGAGGGGGACTTGCGCTGTGATGCGGGACGGGGTTGCCTCGACGATGGGTGCGGGCCGGTTATTGATGAGCACTTGAACAGCTGGGTCGCCGAATTGCGTTGGGAGAGGGAGTGAATCGGCTTTCCAACCTTCGGGCGGTGCGAGGTTGATGCCGTTGATATGGATCAAGCCGCCCTGGCCAACGACTGCTGGTGCCGGAAGTTGCGAAAAGGCGTTTACTACTCCGCGGGGCTGCAAAACTGGCGCGGTGGGGGCTTGTGCGTGAAGGCTTGCAGCAAGGGTGAGAGAGAAAGCGAATTTTCGCATAAGACTATCTAACACCATTGCTACGCTGGTGTTGCGTGGGATCAGATCCAAATTCAGGACTTCGCTTTGAGTGCCAGCCGGGGTGTCGCAAGTGTTGCGAGGTTTCCGGTTACGTCTACCTTACCGAGGATGACGTTAGCGCTGCTGCCCGTTTTCTGAAGATGGAGCAGCAGGACTTTGAGGCTCGTTACATCTATCGAACGCGGAATATGCGCCGGGTTCGCAAGCCCAGGGGCAAGTCTAAGCAATGCCCGTTTCTTGATGAAGGTGGCTGTGGGATTCATCCGGTTAAGCCCGTACAGTGTCGGCTATTCCCGTTTTGGCCCGAATTGGTGGAAGATCGCAAGGCCTGGAAGAAGACTGGGAGCTGGTGTCCGGGAATTGGGCAGGGGCCTCTGATTCAGATTGGAACAGCTTTGGAGCTGGCCAACGAAATGCGGGAGAAATATCCCGATGCCTACGAATAGCTAGCGCCCGATTTTGGGCGGAGTTGGCAATATTTTGCCAGTTTTGCCTGTTTGAGGTGGCTTCTACCCCCCTGAACTGAGTTTGGCAAGATGCTTGCATACGTCTTCTGCGTATGTTCGATCCCCTCTCTGGACGCATGTCGCATTATCTTGACCTTCTGGCAGACCGCCAGAAGCTTGTTTCCTCCAACATTGCCAATGTGGATACTCCTGGATACCGCACGAAGGATATCGATTTCAACTTCGAATTCCAATCGCTTGTTTCCGGGGGATCCCCAAATGTGATTGAGCCTGGAGGGCTTAAGACCAAGAACGACGGCAACAACGTCAGCATGGATCGTGAAATGCGGTTGCTCAGCGAGAACGCGCTTCGATTCAATTTTGTCAGCCAGCTACTCAAGGGCGAAGCCCGGGACATTCGGCTTGCCCTAAAGGATGCACGCGGATAATGAGCCTCTTTCAAAGTTTGAGTGTCAGCGCTTCGGGCATGAGCGCACAGCGTTTCAGATCGGAACTTCTTGCCCAGAATATTGCCAATTCGGAAACCACGCGCACCGAAGAGGGTGGGCCTTATCGCCATCAGGATGCGGTGTTTCAGTCTGCTTCGGTAACTCATCCGTTTTCTTCGGCCTTTCAGTCGTCTCTCGATGCGCCGAATAAGGGAGTTGCCGTGAGTGAGGTGCAGCTTGACGATCGCGAACCGATTCGCCGTTATCTGCCGGGGCATCCAGATGCCGATGACAAGGGATATGTGAGTTTTCCGAACTTCAGTCCGATCGAGGAAATGGTGGATTTGTCTAACGCCAGCCGCTCGTTTGGAGCGAATGTGACTGCGATGAATGCAGTGAAAGACATGATTTCAAAATCGATCGACCTGGTACGAGGTTAAGGACATGGCCCTCAATTTCGCGCAATCACTCGCAAGCAGTATTCAGCTGGTTAAGCCGGTGGAACCACTTGCCGTTGCGGGGCAAGCTGGTGCTGCCGGGAACCAGTTTCAGAACATCCTCACCGGGGTTATTGGAGAAGTAAACTCCACCCGGAATGAGGCTGATCAGAAGGTTAATGCTTTTCTGAATGGAGAACAGATAGACATTCATGAGGTGGCCACCAGTATCCAGAAGGCCGGATTGACCTTTGAGATGGCAATCGAGGTGCGCAACAAGGCCATGCAGGCTTATCAGGAAGTGATGAGGATGCAGATCTGAGCCGCTGGCTCTAGCTGAGATTACCCGATGGAGATTACCAGGCCTTGAACCAGCTTCGTGAACTGTTAGACCGACTCACTCTTCGCCAGAAGATTTCGATCGGCGCTGCCCTTGTGGTGGTGCTGGGCGGAATCTTCTGGTTCATCCAGTATCAGAAGGAGAAAGACTTCAAGCTTCTCTTCAAGGATATGGCTGCCGAAGACGCAGGACAGTTGACGACGCGGCTGCGCGAAAAAAATGTGGAGTACAAGATTGGTGAAGACGGTACCAGCATTTACGTTCGCAGCGCGAAGCTAAGCGAACTGCGTCTGGACCTTGCTGCGCAAGGCTTGCCACGTACTGGCCGCATCTGGTTTGAAATCTTCGACAAAACGAATTTTGCTCTTACTGAGTTTGCTGAGCAGGTGAATTATCAGCGGGCGCTCGAAGGCGAGCTGGAGCGGACGGTTGCGAGCTTGCGGGAAGTGGAGCATGCTCGGGTGCACCTTACCTTTGCCAAGCAGAGTATCTTTCAGGACAACCGCAAGCCGGCTAAGGCCAGTGTGGTTTTGAAGCTCAAAACCGGTGCACGCCTGTCGCCTGCCTCTGTGCAGGCCGTGATCTTTCTTCTCTCCAGTGCGGTTGAGGGTCTGGCACCCGAAGATGTTTCGCTGATTGACCACAACGGCACTTTGCTGAGCCGCCCGCGCAAGTCTCATACACCTGAAGAAGAGTTTCCTGAAATCCTGCTTGAGTATCGCCAGAAGCTTGAAAAAGACCTTTTGGCCAAGGTGAATGCAACGCTTACGCCTTTGCTTGGTGAGGAGCGTTACCGGGCTGGGGTGACTGTCGATTGCGACATGACCAGCGCCGAGGCCAGTGAAGAAGTTTACGATCCCGAAAAGGCTGTTGTGACTTCTGAACAGAAGACCGAAGACAGCAGCGGGATTCCTTTGGCTAGCGGTGTGCCTGGCACTCCCAGCAGCCTTCCACGGCCAAATTCCCGTCCGGCCTCGTCCCAAACGGGCACGCAGCGCAAGACCGAAAGCACGAACTATCAGGCGAGCCGATCCATTCGGCGAACGAAGATTCCTCAAGGTCAGATTAAGCGTGTTTCGCTGTCTGTTTTGCTCGACCAGGAGATGCGATGGGAGGGCGTTGGCCCCAAAGCGAAACGTGTTTTTGACGTGCCTTCTCCAGAAAAGATCAAGGCGATCAAAGAGGTGGTTTCGGCCTCAATCGGGCTGGTTGCTGATCGTGGTGATGTCGTGATTATCGAGACGCTGCCCTTTGATGCTACTTTGCGCATTCAAGCGCCGGCTGCACCATTGCCACCAGCGCCGCCCAAACCGCTCTTTGTGATCCCGGATTTTCTGCTGAAAGTTCTCCCGGCGCCGCTCAAAGATCCGGCTGCGCTGCTTGCGGCTATCATCGCTGTCGGTGTGTTGCTGCTGATTCTTGGCCTGGCCGTCTTCTGGTTCCTGAGGAAGCGGAAGAAGGGTAAGGTAGCTGCTCAGGCCGCTGCTGTGGCTGCCGCGGTCGAAAGCGCCAATCTGAGTCCTGAGGCCATCGAATCGCTTCAAGAAGATGACGGTCGCAGCTTTGAGGAACGACTGGCCGAGCAGCAGAGCAAGCAGAAGCGGCTCGAACAGAACGAATTGGCCCGGCTCAAGATGCCGGAAGTTACGACGCAGAAGGGCAAGATCCTTCAGCAGCACATTACCGATGAAGCCCAGAAGGATCCGCTGATGATTGCGCAGATTCTCCGTAGCTGGCTTCATGGCGACAGAGAGAAGGAACGATAATGGCCGAAGCTCAACTCCCAGATAAAGCACCGAAAATTTCTGACATTATCCCGGAGGAACCCTCTTTTCGGGTGAACCTGCCTGGCGCTAAAAAATGCGCCATCCTGCTGATCATTCTTGGGCAGGAAATTACTGCCCAGGTATTGAAGCAGATGGACGAGAACGAGGTGCAGCGCATCGGCCAGGAGTTGGCGCGGTCCAGTTCTGTAACGGCAGAAGCGGCCGAGGGCGTGCTCGAAGAGTTTTACCAGATGTCGATTGCCCACCAGTATGTGCTCAAGGGTGGCGTGGACTATGCTCGCAAGGTGCTGATTGAGGCATTCGGTACGGAGGAAGCCAAACGGATTCTTGACCGCCTGCTGAAACAGCTGGGCGGCGAAAATCTCAGCTTCGATGCCCTGCAGAAGGCAGACCCGACGCAGCTCGCCAAGTTCATCCACCAGGAACATCCTCAGACGGTGGCTTTGATTCTTTCGCACCTCAATCCTACTCAGGCTGGTGGGTTGCTGCATGCACTCCCGATGGAGATTCGAGCCGATGTTGCCCATCGAATGGCAAGCCTCGAACAAATCTCGCCTGACATCATTGGCAAGATCGCAAACATCATTGGGCTGAAGCTGAAGGAAATCGGCGACTTCAGCCGCGAGTCTACTGGTGGTGTGGCTGCCGTGGCGGAAATGTTCAACCGGCTTGATTCCGGCACGAGCAAGGAACTTCTTGAGTCTCTTGAAACGATCAATCCACAACTGACGCAGAACATCCGCCAACTGATGTTTGTGTTTGAAGACATGTTGATGATTGATGAAATTGGCATCAAAGAACTACTGTCGCGAATTGATCGCAAGCTGCTCACTGTGGCGCTAAAAGGCACAACCGACAAGCTGCGCGATCACTTCCTGAGCGCCATGTCTCAGCGTGGTGCCGAGATGTTACGCGAAGATATGGACGCACTTGGCCCAATCAAGATTCGCGAAGTGGAGGCTTCGCAACAACAGATCATCACTGTCTTGCGCCAGCTTGAAAACGAAGGCGTGATCAACCTCAAGGGCACCGTCGGCGAACAGTATGTCAACTAGCGAAGTCCTATCGACAGATCGCACGCCGGCACCAGCCGGTAGCATGTCGCGGATATTCGAAGCAGAGGAAGCCACCTCGGTTGGCATGGTGCCCTGGATGGTGGAAGAGGTCTTGCAGCCCGGACAGGTGCGCTTTGTACCTCCACAAGCGCAGCCCCAAGAGACTGCTGCTGCTGCCCCCAGGCAGGACCTGGAAGCAGCGATCGCGGAATTGCAAACGCGACACCGTCGCGAACTTGATGAGGCGGTGCAGCGTACCCGGGTGGAATGCGAGTCTCGAGCGCAAAATCTGCTCCAGGCTGAAGTCGAACCCTGGCTCAAGCGGATGGCCAAGTCGATCGAGGATATCGCGACGGTGAAGCAACGCTATCTCGCCGAGAGCGAAGACCAACTGGTAAGGCTTGCAGTGGCTGTGGCACGCCGGATTCTTTATCGCGAGATTCAAGTCGACACCGAGGCGCTGTTCGGGCTGATCCATGCGGCTACGCAACGGGCGGAGCTTCGCGAGCTAAACCGAATTCTTCTCAATCCAAAGGACCATCAGGCATTGCTTCCTCATCTCGAACGTCTACAGCTCCCTCCGCGGGTTGAAATCATCTCTGACAATGCGCTGGAGCGAGGTGCACTCTTGCTCGAGAGTACAAGCGGTGTGCTGGATGCCTCGATCCAGGCGCAACTCGATGAGGTGGAGCGCGGATTCATCGACTTACTCGGGAGGCGCGGATGAGCGGACTCGACATCCAGCGCTATGAGCAGTTTCTGGCGCAGGGAAACTTCTTTCAGTTGCGCGGCCGGGTGACCGATGTTGCGGGAATGCTGATCGAAAGTGATGGCCCTGATACTGCCATCGGCGATTTTTGTGAGGTTCGGCTGCCGGGCGGGCGCCGAATACGGGCGCAGGTGATCGGCTTTAGAAATGGCAAAGTGCTTTCGATGCCCCTTGAAGATACGGGGGGACTTTCGCAGGGTGCCTCGATTCTCGCTCGCCCGGAGGCGGGCAAAGTTGCTGTGGGCCAGCAACTGCTGGGCAGGGTGCTGGACGGGTTTGGCCAGACGATGGATGGGGGGCCCTCGATCACTCCGGAGGCCCACTACGATCTCTATTCGCCACCGCCCGGGCCGCTGGCGCGCGAAAACATCTCAGAGCCGCTGGTGACGGGAATTCGCGCGATTGACAGCATGCTCACGATGGGAAAGGGCCAACGTATTGGCCTCTTTGGAGGATCGGGGGTTGGCAAGAGCACTCTGCTTGGTTCGATGTGCAAGCACCATTTTGCTGATGTTGCTGTTGTTGCTCTGATTGGCGAGCGCAATCGTGAAGTAAAGAGTTTTCTTGAGCACGAACTTGGGCCCGAGGGCCGCGAACGCAGCGTGATGATTGCTGCCACCAGCGATCAACCTGCGCCTTTGCGTCTGCGGGCCTGCTTTGTGGCGCTGGCTGTTGCCGAGTTTTTCAGGGATCAGGGAAAAGACGTTTTACTGGTGATCGACTCTGTGACGCGACTCGCGATGGCGCAGCGTGAAATCGGCCTCGCTGCCGGTGAGCCTCCAGGCCAAAAGGGCTACCCTCCCAGCGCATTTCAGCTTTTGCCCAAAATTTTTGAGCGGGCGGGTAAATTCCCGAAAGGCTCGATTACCGGATTCTTCACGGTGCTGGTTGAGGGTGATGATTTCAACGAGCCAGTCTGCGATACGGTGCGCGCGATTCTCGATGGACATATCATCCTGTCGCGCCATCTTGGGGCCATGGGGCATTACCCGGCAATCAATGTCCTTGAGAGCGTGAGCCGACTGCAATCGAAACTCGCCAATGCCAATCACAAGGAGGCCGCGCGGGCGATCCGCGAAGCTTTGGCTAGCCTCGAGCGCAGCTCGGATTTGATCCAACTTGGGGCTTACGTTCAAGGCTCGAATCCGCTGCTGGATAATGTCTTGCGGAACCGGTCGCAGATCGATCGATTCTTGCGCCAGGACGCTGAAGAGACCACCACAATGGAAGAGACGTTGGGGCAACTCCAGAGTCTGGCCTCGATTCTGGGCGTGAATACCCCGACGCACCGATGAAGCGCTTCAATTTTTCACTGGAGCGTGTGCTGGTTTACCGTCGCAGCCAGGCTGATTTGGAGAAAGCCAAACTCGCGGCGATGGAGGCAGAGTTATCGAAGATTCGGGAAGAGTTGGCCACACTGCATGACACGTTTCTGAACGAAGTGCGAAGAGTTCAGCCCGACCCAATTGAGCGCGCTGAACTTGGCCGCTTTCGAATGGTTGTCGAATCGCAGACGATCCGTATCCAGCAGCGTATCTTCGAGAAGCAAAAACAAATCGATATCCAGAAGGACCTTTACGTAAAGGCGAATCAGGCGGCTGAGGTGCTTACCAAGGTGAAGGAGAAGCAGAAGAAGACCTGGGATCAGGAGTTACAAAAGGAGCTGGACTCGCTGGCGATGGATTCCTTCCTCTCGCGATGGAAGAATTAGAATTCGCTCGCGAGTTTGGTTGCGAGGCGGATTCTTTCGGCATAGGCACCGAGGCATTCGCTCAGGGCCTTCATCTGGTTTTGAGCCTCGTCCAGTCGGCCCGCCTCGATTGCTTCGCGAATGCCAGGAAGCGTCTTCGC
>CANGVB010000024.1 GCA_947456995.1 Bryobacteraceae bacterium
AAGGCCAAAGTGCGCCCGGGCCTCCACATAAGCCTTCAGCAGCTTGTCCTCTTTGCTATCCCGCCAGGGAATCGTGCGTGTATCCAGCAACTCCTTCCAGCGTTCATACTTCACCAGCACACGAGCCATACTCCGAATCCCCTGAGAGTGTGGGCTATACGGCGACTTATCATTCGACTTCGGATCCTGCGGTGCATCGATCAAATCACGAGCCCCGGCGATAGCCAATTCCGGCAGCCCCAGCTCTTCCTGGATGTAGCTCAGATAAGCGCGGTTATGCCCCCAGTTCCAATAGTTGAAGGGATAAACCTGCCGCTCGTGCATGTGCCGCACCTCGGTACGGGTAGCGGCATCCATCGAAATGGCAGCCTCTTTCCACATCCCAACCGTCGCGTAAATGTGGCCCGGCATGTGCAACGCGTGGCCAATATTCGGAGCCACTTCCCCGTATCGCTTGGCACTCTTAAGCGCCTGCTCCGGCTCATGATAATTCCAGTTGTGAATGCGATAGTGATGCACTCCAGGATGATCCGGCTGCTTGCCCTGCACCTCACGCAACACCATCTCGGTGCCATAGCGAGAGTCCCCCATATTGGCCAGCGCGAGCAACAACTTCGCCTCCTGATCCTCCGGGTACTTCACACAAATCGTCTCAAGAATCTTCTTGTAATCCCGGGCGCGATCTCGATAATCATCACCACGATCCCGCAAACGATCCGTGCGTTCCCGAGCTTCCAGAGCTTCAATGTAAAGCCGTTCGCGATCGGTCACCGTAGCCTTGCGTTTGGCCGCCTCTTTAATGAAAGCTTCGCTGCGCTCGTCTCCGGCCGCACGAGCCAGCCCCCAGTAGCACATAGCATTTTCAGGCTCCAGCTTCAGACACCAGCGGAAGCTGCGCTCGGCTTCATAATCCCAAAACGAATGCAGCAAAGCATTGCCCTGGTTGAACCACTTCTGCGTCTCCGGGTTCTTATGTGTGATCGGGAAATTCGCAACCCCAATCTCTTTCATCAGCACCGGCTTGGTACGAGGGCCACTATCGAAAGCATCGCCATGGGGCGAGTGCCCCGGCCGAGGCTCAGCAGCATTAAGAGTGAGGACAATCAAAAAAGTAAGAAATCGCACACACTAAGCGTATCGAATTAAGATAAGAGAATTCTGACTGAGTTAACAACACTAATCGCGCAGGTTCGGGCTGGAGAGCCTGGGGCAGAGCCATTGCTGTTTGAGCGCATTTACCCGGACTTGCATGCAATTGCCCGGCAACGCCTCGCAAGAGAATCCTTCTCAAGCGAGAGCACAGAGTCGCTGGTGCATGAATGTTACTTGAGGCTAAAGCGGAGTGGATTGCCGGAAGTGGCAGATCGTGGGCACTTTTTTGCAACGGTTTCCAGAATCATGCGGCAAATCCTGGTGGACTTTGCCCGTTCCCGGACAGCGCAGCGAAGAGACAAACGGCTGGAAAAACCGCTCGAACTGGTGAAACATGTGGCGGATGAGCAGTCAAATCGTATACCGCATTTGCTGGACCTCGACGAGCAACTGAAAGAACTTGAAAAGATTGCCCCGGAAGCAGCCCAATTGATTGAACTCCGGTTCTTTGGAGGCCTGACAGCAGAAGAGTCTGCCGTGTATCTGGGATTGGATGTCGGGCGTGCGCGGAGGCAGTTGCGATACGGGCAAGGATGGTTGCGCCGTGCGATGTCGCAAAAGTAAGCCTTCGATTACGCATAACGGGATGAGACTTTGTTTATGCCGATCAGTGCGATTGAAGAAGCGGAACTTTTTGAGCGGCTTGTAGAACTCGAAGATACCGAGCGCTTTGCCGTCCTGGCTACGATCGACCTCGACCCGCAATCGCGAGCGAGCCTGCAGCAGTTGCTGGAGATGGAGCGTGGGGCCGCAGAAGAATTCGAGCAAAGTGTAGACAGCGCCATGCGGCTCTGGGGCCAATCGGGAGTACTGGAAGCAGGGATTCAGGTAGGACGCTTTGAGGTAATCCGCGAGTTGGGGCGGGGCGGAATGGGCGAGGTTTGGCTGGTTGAATTTGAGGAAGAGGGAGTCTCGCGCAGAGGAGCACTCAAGGTTCTGCGCCAGCATCTCATTGCACCGGCTCAAGTGGCATTGTGGGACCGCGAAAGAAGACTCGCAGCGCGGCTTTCGCATCCCTTTATCGCAGGCCTGATTGAGAGCGGAACCCTCGACAACGGCATGCCTTTTCTCCTCATGGAATACGTGGACGGAAATCGCCTCGATGAAGCAGTCGAGGGGATGAACTTGCGGGGCAAAATCGAGGTGATGCGAAAAGTGTGCAATGCCGTAGCGGCGGCGCACCGCCAGATGGTCGTACACCGCGACTTGAAGCCCAGCAACATTTTGATCACATCGGACGGATTTCCCAAGTTGGTCGACTTTGGAATCGGACACGCCCTCGACCTGACGCAGACCCATCTGGGAGCAGGCACGCGGGCATACTCCAGCCCGGAGCAAATGGCAGGCGAGGAGCCTTCCATGGCGATGGATGTTTTCTCGTTGGGGCGAATCCTGGAGCGGATCGTCGGCGAAGGCGCGGAGGACTTGAATTCGATTGGCAAGAAGGCATCGGCAATGGCATCCGCAGATCGCTACGGGACAGTGGGGGAAATGGAGGCGGACCTGCAGCGGTGGCTTGAAAAGAGGCCGGTGCGGGCACACGGGGATGGGCTTGGGTATCGCTTGCAATGTTTGGTGAAGCGGCAGCCGTGGGCAACAATCGGCGGGGCGGTGGCGGTAGGCTTAACGCTGGTGGCGCTGGTCGTGGCTTGGAAGCAATATGGGCGGGCGCAGAAGCGCGCCGATCACTTACGAACACTCGCAGGGGTTGCGATCTTCGATCTCGACCAGGAGGTGAGAAAGCTGCCAGGCTCGATGACCGCAAGGCGGATGCTGCTTGAAACGGCTACGAAGTACTTGGCGGATTTAGAAGCGGCGGCAAAAGCAGATCGGGGGCTACAGGCAGAACTCGCTGATGCCTATCAGAAGACCTCAAGTCTTATGTTTACGGCAACGGCGCAGAGCCTGAATCGAGAACCCGAAGCCTTCGCGCTGATTGAGAAAGCCTACCGCCTCAGGGAGGCCTTGGGGCAATTTGAGTCGCTGGACCCGAAGGTCCGCAAAGCCTATTCAGATACGGCACGCGTTTACTCGGATAAGTTGCGAACCAGCCGAAGGATCGAAGAGTCTGATGCTGTCACGGCAAAGCTGGAGCGGCACACGGAGAACTGGCTGCGCCAGGAGCCACGAAGCTGGGAGGCGCTGGAGCACTTTCTGTATATCGAGAATGGCAGGACGCGACGCTTGCGCCTCAAAGGGCTGGACCTCGCAATTGCCAATCAGCGCAAGGTGCTGGCCAGGCTACCGGAATTGAAACAGTTGGGTGCGCCGGAGCGCAGTTACTGGAGAAATGCCGCCGAGCAGTATCGCTTAATGGGCGGGTTGCTGACAAATGATTCTCTGGTGAAGCTGGCACCGGAGTTGCTCGATTCCATGACGCAGGGAGTGCGGGCGGCCGAAGAGTTCTACAGGATCGAACCATCCGTACTGGGCACGCGGTTGTTGTTGACGCTCTACCTGGAGTATGTGGTGCAAACCGTGGATATGGGGATGGTGATGTATGGGGAGAATGAGCGGGTGATCCGGCGGAGCGAGGAGATCCTGGAATCGCCACAATTGCCAGACCGGGATGCGGCGTTTTGGGAACAGAACCGGTTAGAGCTATTGAAGGCTAAGGGTTGGGCGGCCATCGGACGCAAGGATTATGCCGCGATGGAGCGGTGGTTTGGTGAGTGCCGTACGCGGCTCGAAAAGGTGGAATCGCAAAAACAGTGGTGGGTGGGTTTGTTGCGAGGGCATATGGCGATGAAAGAAGCAGAGGTGAAGGGGCGAAACTAATTTTTTTCGAGACTGAGACAAAAATCCGTCAGGTCTGCGCATAAGGGCTCAGGAGGGATGAATATATGAATAAAATCCAACTGGGAATCTTGGGATTGGCTTTGGCGATGGGCGCTCAGGGAGCGTCCATTGCGATCGCCAATGCATCGTTTGAAGACAATACACCGGCAGGCATTGGTTGCGGCGCAGGCTGCACTTTTCAGGCAGGCTTAATGAGTGGTTGGACGATTGTGGGTGGTACCTCAGAGGCTGGGACGTGGAGACCTGGCGCGCCCGGCTTTACAGGTTTCTTCAACATAATTCCCCAAGGCTTGAATATCGGGTATGCGCAATTTGGAAGGGCATTAAGGCAAACCGTTGGCGTGACGGCGGTGGCAGGGTTGACCTACACGCTTGAGGTAGACCTCGGCCAGCGAAAGGATCTCTTTACATTCGCTAGTGGTAACGGCACGATTGAGTTGGTGGTTGGGACAACGCGTGTGCTGGCGACAGGGACAACGCCTGCCTCGGGTGGATGGTCCACGTATATGGCCACATATACCGCGTTGGCTGGGGACACCGGAAAGGCGATCGAAATCTACTTGGGGAGCACTGCGACCCAGATGGGTAATTTCGACAACGCGCGACTGAACAGCTCGGGCACGCCGCTGGAGGAGACCAATCCGGTGCCGGAACCAGCTGGGCTCGGAATCGCCGGCCTCGCAGGATTGGCGCTGGCTGGCCGCTATCTCAAACGCGGTTGAGTCAAATCTCGGCAGAAGAGAAGCGATAGCCGATGCCGGTCTCGGTCTTAAGAAATTTAGGCCGGGCCGGATCGGCTTCCAGCTTCTGCCTTAACTGCTTCAGATAAACCCGAAGATACTGCGCCTGATCCAGATTCTGCGGGCCCCAAACTACATTCAGTAAAAATCGGTGCGTCAATACTTTCCCGCGGTTTTCAATCAGCGTAGCCAGCAGCTTGAATTCTGTTGGTGTCAGATGAACTTCGATTCCGTCGCGGCGCACGGTGCGGCCCGCCAGATCCACTTCCACCTTGCCAAACCGGTAGAGATCCTCAACTTGGGCCGCTTCTCGAATCCTTCTCAAACCAGCACGAATCCGCGCATGCAACTCCCCAGCCGAAAACGGCTTGGGCACAAAGTCATCCGCACCAAGATCCAGCGCGGCTATCTTGTCTTCCTCCCTGCCCCTCGCACTCAGCACCAGAATCGGCGCACGGCTGAACTGCCGCAACCGGGGAATCAACGTCAACCCATCGCCATCCGGCAAGCCAAGATCCAGCAACACCAGATCCGGTTGCCTCGATTGCGCCTCCACCAAACCCTCAGCCAGACTGCCCGCCACCGCAAGCCGGTAACCTCCAGCCTCAAGCGATGCCTGCAGAACCCGCAGAATCTCCAGGTCGTCTTCAACAATCAAGATCAGCGGCGCGTTGGTCATGTCTTCTTCACTGGCAATAGAATTTCAAACTGTGCCCCATGGCCCGGCCGGTTCGACGCACTCACCTGCCCGCCATGAGCTTCAACAATCGACTTCACAATAGCTAGCCCCAGTCCAACACCCCGGCGCGACCCGCCATCCTCCCCTCGATAAAACTTCTCAAACACCCGCGCTTCCTCGCCCCAAGGCAAACCCGGCCCCTCGTCGAGCACGAGCAATCGCAATTGCCCACCCGCCAACTCAGCCCTAACTTCAATCGGCGACCCCTCAGGCGTGTACTTCAACGCATTTTCAACCAGGTTCTGCAAGGCCTGCGCCAGCAACTGTGCCTCCGCTTCAATCAGTGGCAAATCCGGAGCAATACTCACCTTGAGCTCTCGCCCCGCAAGCGGAGCTTCCAGTAGATCCACGACACTAGCCACAATCTCTTCGAGCGAACACCACTCCAATCGCAACTTCACCATGCCATTCTCCAGCCGGGTCATCTCCAGCAGATTCGCAACCAACCGGTTCAGCCGTCTCGATTCATCCCCAATCGAAGCTAGCAATTCATCCCGTCGCTCAGGGCTCAACTGTTCCCGCTGCTCCAGCAGCGTCGAGGCAGCTCCAGAAATACTGGTCAGCGGCGTACGCAGATCATGCGAAACAGCGCTCAGTAGAGAATTCCTCAGTTGTTCTCCAGCCGCAGCCACAGCAGACTGCCGCGCTTGCTCCCTCGCCACCAGCCGCTCCATCGCTTGTGCCGCCTGGTTCAACAATGCATTGAGCAAAGCCGCCTGATCCAGATCCCGCGGCGCTTCTTCAATGGCAAACACTCCATAGGTTTTTCCGCGTACACTCAACGGTTGATACCGCGCCGTTGCACCCGGCAAGGTTGCGGCGCCCTTGCCAGCGCTCTGGCCGTGATCAAGACACCACTGAGCAATGCCTTCTTCCTGCACCGGCGGAAGGAGCCCATCGGCCAGACGCCGGCGAAAGCTCAACTTGCCATCCGCATCGGGCAAAAAGACATTCACCCTGCTGCGAAACACACCCTTGGCAATCGAGGCCAAAGACTCCGCCACCTCAAAAAGACGATGGACGTCAGCCAGTTCCTTCGACAGTCGAAATAGACTCTGAGTCCGGTTCTCTCGCTCAATCGCAGCACTGGCTTGAGAACGCAACCGCACCGTAAGAGTACTGATCACCAGCGACACAAAGAGCATCACCAGAAAGGTAAGCAGGTACTCAATGTCAGAAACTGCAAAAGTCAGGTAAGGCGGAACACAGAAGAAATCAAAACTGGCCACCGCCAGCACCGAACCGAAAATTGCCGTCTCGCGGCTATAGCGGGCTGCAACGGCAACCACAGCGAGCAGATACACCATCACCACATTGGTCAAAGAAATCGTTTGCCGCAGCAGCATCGATACAGCCGTAGCCGCAGCGATCCACAGAACAGCTTCGAAAATTTCACGCCCCGGGGGCAAGCTCACTCGAGGCCGCAACGGCCGCTCCAATTTGCCCCCACCATCGAGGGCGATAACAGAGATCTCGCCACTCCCCTCCAGCAGCGCGCCCACCAATTTACTCCCAGGCGATTTGCCCACCACAATGCGCGTCACATTTCGAATCCGAGCGAACTGCAGCACACTCTGCGCAACGCTCTGCCCACCTACCTTTGCCGTCTCCGCCCCCAGGCTTTCAGCCAGCTCCAAAGCACGATTCACCCGTTCGCGATCTTCTTCGCTCGAGCTCGAATGAGCGTCTGTCTCGACAAACAAAACGCACCACTCGGCCTCCCATTGCGTAGCCAAACGTTTGGTGGCGCGGATCAAATTTTGCGCATAAGGCGAGGGCCCAATCGCCAGCAGCAGTCTTTCCGCAACAGGCCAGGTTTTTTCACCACGCAGTGCAACAACGTTGGTATCAACGTGTGCAGCCGTGCGCCGTAGCGCCATCTCACGCAGCGCATTCAGATTGCCCGGCTTGAAGAAATGCACCAGGGCCCGTTCGGCCTGCTCCGGCAAATAAATCTTGCCATCCTTCATCCGGTCGATCAGTTCTTCCACCGGCAAGTCGATCAGTTCCATCTCGCTTGCCAACTCCACAACACGATCGGGCACCGTCTCTCGAACAATCACCCCGGTGATCTGCGCCACCACATCATTCAAGCTCTCAACGTGTTGCACATTCAGAGTGCTGTAAACATCGATGCCAGCATCAAGCAGTTCCTCGACATCCTGCCAGCGCTTCAGATGGCGGGAGCCGCCAGCGTTGGTGTGCGCCAACTCATCAATCAGAATCAGATCCGGCTTGCGCGCAAGCGCCGCATCGAGATCAAACTCTGCGCCACGCGGCAGAATCTCCAACCCAGACAGCTTCGCCGCAGTTTCGGCGCGCCCATGCGTCTCAATCACACCCACCACAACATCGGCCCCAGCCGCCTTTTTGGCCTGAGCCGATTCCAGCATGGCGAAGGTCTTACCAACACCAGGAGCTGCGCCAAAGAAGATCTTCAGCTTCCCCTTGTGCTGGGCAATCTCTTCCCGCTGCGCTCTCTCAAGCAGCAGGTCTGGATTGAGCCGGGACTCGCGGTGTTCTACCAAGCGCCTTGCTTAGCTCCGAACCACCAAATCAATCCGAGCAGCGCCGTGTTCATATCCTTCTTCAGATATCCTGAACGGTCGGTCGCGAAATAAGGTTGATTCGACATATCGCGACGGTATTCCCACCGCATCTGAAACCCTTCTGACATTTCAAAGGTGGAAGTGAGCGTAACCTCTCGCAAATTCTGCGTAGCACCACTGAAGAGCCCACCTCTGTCGTTCAGAACCCCAAAGCGCGAGGCCAGAGACCATCGTGGATTTACCTTGTAACGTGCATACGCAACTCCGCCATCAACCCGTTTTGGAGCGTCTCCAATAAAGGTCCGGCTCACAACAGAATCCAGTTCACCTGCCAGCGTTATCTTGTCATTCAGCTTCCAGGTCCAGTAGGTATCAAGCACGTGAAACCGCCCCGATCGCCCATCGGGGCTCTCCCGGCCTGCATAATAATTTACGTTGCCACTCACTTTAGAACTGGGATTGAAATTCAGAATCACAGCCTGGCTCTTGAATCCGTTGAAATCTTCGGTCTGATTTGCACCATTCACCAGCCAATATGTCGCGTTGATCTTCGACGTCACAGGATAGGTGGCGCGAAGACCCATGTGGTAAAAGGGCAGATAGTTAAAGAAATAGCTACGCGAGTAGTTCATCTGGTCTTTCGCGTAATTCGTCTCCAACCCAAGAGAACCGGCAAATTTCCCCATGTCCACGGTCAACCCTTTTCCTAACGGTGCGATCACTGTTCCATAAGCCTGAAAGATATTCCTGTAAATCCCGGGACGTGGCTCGTTCGCAGCACTGCCTTGAAGCGTATTCGTCGCCTGGCCGAATTGCAGGTCAAGCCGGCCCCCGAGGTAGCGCTTCTCGCTCAGCGATGCTGCTCGTTCTAGCACAAGCGTCCCCTGATTGAGCGTAAACGAGTTGTGTGAACCGTCATAGGCACGCAGCTCATTAACCCCACTCGATGGCCGGTTGAAGTTGTATCCGTAATAGCCATCAAGATATAAGTTCACGGTCGTTTCTGGTGCCTTCGTCGCTTGCTTGGGCTCAGGCACAGAAGCTGCAGCCACTGGGGCAACGGCCTTACCTTCAAGTGCAGCAATCCTCGACTCGAGTTGTGCAATTTTCTCGAGCAGCAACTTCTCAGTCGGTGTCTGAGCCAGCAACAATAGATATAAGAAATGCATAGTTTTACTTCCTTTGATCCAGTGCGAGATTCAACTTCAAAACGTTGACCCGCTCCTCGCCCAGCACTCCCCACTGTCGGCCTTCCGTATGTTCGTCAATCAGTTGAACAACCACTACCTTAGGTATACGACGCGCAACGGCTACGCGCTCAGCCTGATATCGCGCTCCCTCCAGACTAATGTGCGGATCAAGACCCGACCCCGATGCCGTCCACAAGTCCCGAGGCATCCCCACCACAGGCTTCTTCAGGTCGGGATGCAACGGCCCAAAGTTAGAACCGGAGCTGGCTTCTGCGTTGTAGGGCTTAGCACCCGTAGCCGATGGCCGTGGCCAGAAGTATTGCGACTGGTCAAAGTGCTGTCCGATCAGCTCAGATCCGATCACCTTGCCTCCACTCTCAATGAGGCTTCCCTGGGCCTGATGGCGGAAGGCCACTTGGCCTGCCACCAGAACCACGAGCGGATAAGCGAGGCCCGCAAGAACTGTAAAGAACACGAGAGCCCTTACTGAAATCATGAACGCATTCATCAGAACACTCCTAAGATCATGTCAATCGCTTTGATGCCGATAAACGGCACAATCAATCCGCCCACACCATAAAGCAGGATGTGGCGTTGCAGTAAAGCAGCCGCACCGATCGGGCGATAGCGTATGCCCTTGAGCGCCAGCGGAATCAACGCAACGATAATCAGGGCGTTGAAAATCACGGCCGACAGAATCGCGCTCTCCGGCGTTCTCAGCCCCATCACGTTCAGTGCGTTCAGCTCGGGATAGGTGGCGGCAAAGGCGGCCGGAATAATCGCAAAATACTTGGCCACGTCGTTGGCGATTGAGAACGTAGTCAGCGCACCTCGCGTGATCAGCATCTGCTTCCCTATCGCCACGATCTCAATCAGTTTGGTTGGGTTCGAATCGAGATCGATCAGATTGCCAGCTTCCTTTGCCGCTTGTGTGCCGGAGTTCATCGCAACAGCAACGTCGGCCTGCGCTAGCGCCGGCGCATCGTTGGTTCCATCACCAGTCATCGCAACCAGCCGCCCCTCAGCTTGCTTCTCACGGATCAACGATAGCTTCCGTTCCGGCGTCGCCTCGGCCAAAAACTCATCCACTCCAGACTCCGCAGCAATTGCCGCTGCCGTCAGAGGATTGTCCCCAGTGATCATGATCGTGCGGATCCCCGCAGCCCGAAGCTCACCAAATCGCTCCTTAATCCCTCCTTTCACGATGTCTTTCAGATGGATCACACCCATAGCGCGACCATCTGCAGCCACCAGCAAAGGAGTGCCGCCTTGACGGGCGATATCTTCCGCAGCGCGCTTCACTTCAGGCGGCAACTCACGATTGAGCGCAGCAAGATAAGCCGAGATGGAATCCATGCTGCCCTTGCGGATTTCCCGGCCGTTCAGGTCAACGCCCGACATCCGCGTCTTGGCCGTAAACGGCACAAAGTGCGCCCCCAGTTGCCCCAGATCACGCTCTCGCAATCCATACTTCTCTTTCGCCAGCACCACCACGCTGCGCCCCTCAGGAGTCTCATCAGCCAGGCTGGAAAGCTGGGCCACATCAGCCAGCTCCACTTCGCTTGTATGCGACGCGGGAATAAAGGCCACCGCCTGCCGATTCCCCAACGTGATAGTGCCAGTCTTGTCGAGCAATAGAATATCGACGTCGCCTGCGGCCTCCACCGCTCGGCCCGACATCGCGATCACATTAGCCTTCAACATGCGGTCCATACCGGCGATGCCGATCGCCGAAAGCAGCGCGCCAATCGTCGTTGGAATCAGGCACACGAGCAAAGCGACAAGCACCGTCACTGATACAGCCGCGCCCTTACCCGCCTCCTTCACAGCAAATGCCGAGAAGGGCTGCAAGGTTACCGTCGCCAGCAGAAAGACAATCGTCAGTGATGCCAGCAGAATCGTCAGCGCAATCTCGTTAGGCGTCTTCTTCCGATTCGCACCCTCCACCAGGCCAATCATTCGATCAAGAAACGTCTCACCCGGTTGCGAGGTGATCTGCACCACCAACCAATCACTGAGAACTCGCGTGCCACCAGTAACACTCGATCGGTCTCCACCGCTTTCGCGAATCACCGGCGCGCTCTCACCCGTAATCGCACTCTCGTCCACTGTCGCAGCACCTTCAACAACCTCGCCATCCATCGGGATGTAGTCACCGGCTTCCACAACCACAAAATCGCCTTTATGCAGATCAGCACCAGAGGCGTGTACCCAGGCGGACCCATAGCGAGCCTCAGTCAATTTCTTAGCCATTACGCTCTGTCGCGATTTGCGCAACGAATCAGCCTGGGCCTTGCCACGGCCCTCAGCAATCGCTTCAGCAAGATTCCCAAACCAGACGGTAAACCACAGCCACAGCGCAATCCAGGCGCTAAAGGCATCGGCGTCTTTCAACGCAATCACCGTAGTGAGTATGCTGCCAACAAAGACAACAAACATCACTGGGTTCTTCGCTTGGTGCTTCGGATTCAGTTTGCGAAGACTTTCCATCAATTGGTTTTGGTTCAACATCATCTTCTCTCCTAACGCAGACGGAATTGCTCGACTACTGGCCCAAGTGCGAGCGCAGGCAAAAAGGCAAGTGCCCCAACAATCACTACCGTTCCTGCGAGCAGCAGAATAAACAGAGGGCCGTGAGTGGGCAGCGTGCCAAGCCCAACCGGAGTTGTCTTCTTCCCTGCCAGGCTCCCGGCAATCGCAATCGCCGGAATGGCCACACCAAAGCGCGATACCAGCATGATCACCCCACCCAAAATATTCACCAGTACCGAGTTCGCGCTGTAGCCCCCAAAAGCCGACCCATTGTTATTGCCCATCGAAGTAAAGGCATAAAGAATCTCGCTGAAGCCATGCGGCCCGTGGTTCAACAAGCCGCCCACACCCTGTGGATGCATCACAGCAATCGCAGTGCCCACCAGCACACACAGCGGCGGCACCAGAATCGCAATCGAAGCCATCTTCATCTCGAAGGTCTCGATCTTCTTGCCCAGATACTCCGGCGTGCGCCCCACCATCTGCCCCGCGATAAAGACGGTAATGATGGCAAAGATAATCATGCCGTAGAGCCCCGATCCCACCCCGCCAAACACAACTTCCCCAAGCATCATCAGAAACAAAGTACAGAACTGACCCAACGGCAGAAACGAATCATGCATCGCATTGACGCTACCGTTGGAGGCCGCCGTTGTCGCCGCAGCCCAGATGCCCGAGTTGACAGTTCCGAAACGAAGTTCCTTCCCCTCCATGTTCGAAGCTTCACCCCACACGATCAAAAGCAGAAAAGGAACAAAGATGATCAGCATCGTCCCGAGCAACGCCCAGCCCTGCCGCTTATCCTGGATCAGCCGGCCAAAGGTATAGCAAAGCGCTGCGGGAATCAGCAGAATCGCGATCATCTCAAGCAGATTGCTAAGCGGCGTTGGATTCTCAAACGGATGAGCCGAGTTCACGTTAAAGAACCCACCACCGTTGGTACCCAGTTGCTTGATCGCAATCTGCGACGCCGCGGGCCCCATCGGCAGCACCTGTCCGCCGGTCGTCTTCACATAAGCGTCCAGGTTGTCGATCACCCCCTGCTGAATCAACACAAGCGAAAGGACAAGCGAAAGCGGCAGCAGGATATAAACCGTGGTGCGCGTCAGATCCACCCAGAAATTACCGATCACTCCAACGCTCCTGCGCGTGATGCCGCGAGCCAAAGCAACCAGAATCGCCATCCCCGCTGACGCCGAAGCAAAATTCTGAACGGTCAACGCAGCCATCTGAGAGAAGTAGCTGAGCGTACTCTCTCCCCCGTAGTTCTGCCAGTTTGTATTGGTAACGAAGCTGGTGGCAATGTTGAAAGCCATGTGAAACGGGAGATTGGCAAACCCTTGCGGGTTCCAGGGATGCCACTGCTGTGTCATCAAAATGCCAAGAACAGCAAGCAAACCCACCACGTGAAAACAGAGCCAATGAATTGAATATTGTTGCCAGCTTTGTTCCTCGCCAGGGTCAACACCCAGAATTCTGTAGATCCAGCCATCGAGGCGAGTGAATTTCCCCTCGTACACGGCCGCCATGTAAGCCCCCAGCGGCTTCACCGCTGCCAGAAAAATCCCCAGGAAAACCCCAATTTGAATCCAGTCGCTGGTGCTCATGAGAACCTCTCAGGCGCAACAAGAGCAATGAAAAGATAAATCAACAGCCCAACGGAGAGGAATAATCCAATCAGTTCCATGCTTCCAGCCTGAAGCTTCCCGTGTAAATGCCGAATAAAGATTTGTGAGCCAATTCTGCCATTGGCGACGCTTGATAGAAGTGGAACAATAGACTAGATCACGCATGGACCCGCAAACTCAAGAATGGCTGAACCAACTGTTGGGCTACACCGCCCAGCTCCCCGTAGATCAACGGGAGGCCTACGTGCGTCAGGCCTGCGCCGGGCGCGAAGATCTGGTCGACATCGCCCTGCAGATGCTCAAGACCGGCCAATCCCCCACCAAGACCATGGCCCCGGCCCGCAGCTCTCAAATGATCGGCCCATACCGGGTCTTGCGCGAACTCGGCAAAGGCGGCATGGGTGTCGTTTACCTCGCAGTGCGCGATGACGGCGCCTTCCGCAAAAACGTCGCCATCAAGCTACTGCGAGGCGACGCAGTCACTCCAGAATTCATCGAGCGTTTCCGCAACGAACGTCAGGTTCTGGCCAACTTCGACCACCCAAACATCGCGAGAATTCTCGACGGCGGCGACACCACCGAAAACATGCCCTTCTACGTCATGGAATACGTCGAAGGCCGCCCGATCGACAAGTACTGCGACGAAGACAAGCTCAGCCTCAACGATCGCCTCAAGCTCTTCCAGAAACTCTGCGGCGCTCTCCAGTACCTGCATCAAAACCAGGTCATCCATCGCGACCTCAAACCCGGCAACATCCTCGTATCGAACGAAGGCGCCGTTAAGCTCCTTGATTTCGGCATCGCCAAACAGCTCGGCCCCGCCAGCATGGAGCTCACCACCGCCGAAGGCACACCGCTCACCCCCGCCTACGCCA
>CANGVB010000025.1 GCA_947456995.1 Bryobacteraceae bacterium
ACTCTGCGCCTTTGAGGAGACGAAGCCTGATCTGGTTGGGTTTCAAACGAAATACCTAGTCCAAGGGAAATTCTCACGCCTAAGGCCGGGCCTTATCCGACGGAGATTTGAGTCTCTTTTGAAGAGCGCACAAATACTGAGTATAAACCAACGCAAATGCCAAGGAGGACGAAGGAGAAGAAGATCGACGGTCTTCGTGAATATTGTGAGACCAAAGGGAAAGAATTTCGCCAAAAAAAGCCATCCAGCAGGTAAAACCAGGAAGTTGCCGACAGGATGCCTAGCATGAGCGAAGTGAGCGGGCGTAACGTGGGTGGGACGACAGCAGCGAAGGCCAGCGCAAAAATTGTCGAAAGCAGCAAGTGCACGGACATACCCGAAAGCGTGTAAAAACCAAAATCGGGCTGTAGGCTCCTATGTCCATAAAAGAGACCAGCCATCAGGTTGGGGAGGGTCCAAAAAGAATGCGAACTAGACCGGGAAGAAATTCCGCACCAGAAGATCATCAGGATCGAAGCGAGAGAAGCCGCTTGTAATGCAGCGAAGAGTCGGTCGGTGCGTGTGGTTTGCGGCGGAGAAGCTGGGTTCAGCGCTTGCTCTGGGGGAGCGGACCAGGGGTCTGGAGATGGCGAGTCGATCATGCCGCAACCTAATGGTAGCATTGGAGTTCTTATCAATCATGACAAAGAGACGCGTATGCATCACCGGGATCGGTGTGATCAGCCCCAATGGATTAGGCCGGGAAGAATTTTGGCGAAATACTCGTGCGGGCAAAAGTGGGGTCAAGCCCATTTCCAGATTTGATTGTTCTGGCCAGCCCGTTCAGATTGCTGGCGAAGTCGTTGGATTTGATCCGCTTGCTTACATGTCCGCCAGAGATCTTGAAGGCACCGGGCTTGCCACTCCCTACGCAATTGCTGCGGCTGGTGAGGCGCTGGCAGACGCTGGAGTCGACTGGAAATCCATGGACCTGGAAGCACTCAGGCGCGTGAGTGTCTACGTTGGGAGTGGTGGCGGCAATCAGGAGTTTACTGAGCGGCAGTATTCTTACTACTACAGTGGCCAGCAGAAAAAATGTAGTGTTTACGTGATCCCCTCGAGTACGCTTGGCACTTTGGCCAGCGAAATCTCGATGCAGTACGGCTTTCGTGGTTTGAGCCACATGTTCAGCAACGGTTGTACCAGTTCTACCGATGCAATCGGTTATGCATTTCGAGCGGTTAAGCATGGTGATGCGGAAATGGCGATCTGCGGAGGAGTAGATGCTCCTATCGCTCCTTTGACATTACGAGGTTTCCAGTTGCTGCGAATCATGAGCACTGGGTCTAACGAATCTCCGGAACTTGCCTCAAAGCCCTTTAGCGCGAGCCGGGATGGATTTGTTCTCGCTGAGGGTGCCTGGTTCTTCGTAATGGAAAGTGAAGAGAGCGCTCTGCGAAGGGGTGCGACCATTTACGGAGAAATTGCCGGCTATGGCGCAACTTGCGAGGCATTTCACCGTGTCCGCCTGGAAGAGGTTGGTATTGAGCCAGCCAGAGCGATGGAACTGGCAATGGCAGAAGCAGGCTTTACCCCTGGTGTCTTTGATTACTTGCACTACCACGGCACTGCGACGCATTTGAACGATCGGGTGGAAACTACTGCGGTGAAGTTGGCTTTTGGCGATTGCGCAAAAAGCTTGCCTGGATCGAGCGTAAAAAGCATGATTGGCCATCCTCAAGGAGCATGCGGCGCCGCTAGCCTGGCAACGACCTTGCTTGCGATGCGCGACGGCTTTGCCCCTCCCACAATCAATCTCGAAGAACAGGCCCCGGAGTGTGATCTGGACTACATCGCCAATGTTGGCAGAGAACTTGAAATTAAAAAAGCGATGGTAAATACCATCGCTTTTGGTAGCAAGAATGCAGCTCTTGCAGTTGGTCTTTTGGACTGAGGGCTAGTCGGGCTTCGAGTAGTAGTAGGTGTGATAGTAGGTGTACTTCGAGTAGAGTTCACCGCGCCGTGCGCCGTTGACCACCGTGCCCAGGATATTGTTTTCACATAGAGACTGTATGGCTCGGGTGATGGAATCCACGGTTGTTACCCCAAGGCGGACAACCAGGACAGTGCCATCAGACATGGTTGAGAGGAGATTTGCGTCTGCGGCAAAGAGCAGCGGGGGCGTATCCAGAATTACCCAATTGAAAACCTTTTCGAGGTTCTTTATGAGTTCTCGTACCTTGTCAAGGTTAAGCAATTCGAGTGGGTTGATGACGGCTTCGCCAGCGGGAAGAATGCTGAGATTTGTGCCTGCAACTTTTTTGACGATTTGATCGATGGTTGCTTTACCGAGCAGATAGTCAGTGATTCCAGGAGAACGGTCTACCTGAAAGAGGTTATGCACCAGCGGCCGGCGGAAGTCGAAGTCGCACAAGAGAGTGTGGTTGCCTGCCAGATGAGACTCAGCGAGCGCCAGATTCACAGCAGCCATAGATTTACCTTCAGCAGGTGAAGGGCTGGTAACGACAACAGTGTGAATGGGCTGGAGACTTTGAAGGTGATTGAGCCTGGTACGAAGTGTGCGAAATTCTTCGCTGGGTGCTTCGTGTGGCCGCGCGGCGTCAATCAGGTGAGCATCCTGAGAGGGATTAAAGGGGATCTCCTGGATCCGCTCAAGCAGGTTTTCAAAGTCAGGATGGATAGTCGCAGGGCGGGGTTCGAAGCTTCGAGATACCGGTGCCACATTTCGTGGTTGGTTCTGGAAATCAGTTGGGCTCACCCCAGATCGCCTTAAGGCATCATGCACTCGGCTCATTAATTTGTTCCTTCCAAAAGGCTATGTTTTGATTGGGGCATTTAATTTTTGCTTGTGTAGTAGAAAGCAACGGATCCGGCCATGATCGCAGCGCTGGCCAAAGTTGCGGTTGACCAGGCAAGCCAGGTCAATCTGCGGCGGCGGCGAACTACCAAGTCATTTTCCAGCAGCGGGATACACCCAAGAATCGTCAATTGGGTGTAAGCACGAACGTCCTTCAGATTCTTCAAGGTCGAATCTTTCATTTCTTTCGCACCGGCAAAGCAAATGCCTAGAATGAGTCCACCGATGGCACCGCCAAGAATGATCATCCACCGCTTTGGCTCGGTCGGGTTTTGCGGTAGCGAAGCTTGGTCGAGCACTTCAAGCTTTTCAGTTTGCTTACGGTTTTCAAGTTCAACAGCTGTGTTTGCGCGCTGTCGCATTCTATCCATTTCTTCGAAATCGCGACGGGCCATCATGGCACTTAGGCGAAGTTGCTCATATTCCTTTTCGCTCGAGGGCATTGTAGCCAGGGTGCCTTGAAGCGCGCGGGCTGCTCGATCTGCATCCATTAAGCCCTTCTTGTAGGTTTCCTCTTCCATCTTCGAAGCTTCAATTCGACCGGTCAATTGTTGAATTTGAGCTTCGAGGTTCCTTGCTTCACGGACGGCTTCTGGTCTCAAACCTGAGATAGTGCCCCCTGTTTTTTTCGCGGCTGCTTCGAGGTCGTCTTGAGTCTTCTGCAAGCGGTCACGCTCTTTTTTCAAGATCTGGAGATTACCAATAGACGCCTTAATGTCGGGATGAGATTCCTGATACTGCTCGCGAAGAGACTGAAGGCGGGTTTCGAAGTTTGCAATTTCACGCTCCAAAGAAACCAGACGATCATTGCGAGGTACTAGCGTGATCGGTACAGCCTCAACGGTTGGCGTGGTCACTTGTTTCAATTGGTCTCTCAGAATGCTGATCTGGTTTTCGATAATCAGCCGGTCCTGGTTAACCCTTCCCAGTGCAGCATTGATGTTGGTCATTCGTGTCTCAATCCCATTAATGGCTGAGAAAGTTGCACCCTGTTGCTCAGGGGTTCGTCCAACGTTTGCAGACTTGAATTTCGACATCTGTTCTTCGATTGCGTCCAGATCCCGCTTGCGTGTTTGCCACTGATCTTCAATAAAATCTTTCGTTTGAGAGGATGAGCTGGCGCGCTCTCTTACGTTTTCGTCGATAAACTTGGTCACAAGATCCTGGCAGACTCGTTGCGCGGTTACACGATTTTCGTATTTGAAGCCGACTGAAAAGGCGAGAGTTTTTGACCGGTTCTCTCCGCCCCCGCTGATTGGTGTCACAAAAACAGCTTTTGATCGCATGTTTTCGATGATGTCTTCCATTGGAAGACGCTTCCGCTCCCTCGGGTAAAGAGAGTGCGTAGTGATGATGTTGGTCAATGTTGCGCGGCTCAAAATGCTCTGCGTCATCTGGTTGACCCGCTGGCTCATGTCGACGCTTAGGGGCATCGAAAGCAGGCCCTCGGGAACCTGTGGAGGTAGAACTCGAATGGTGGCGCTAGACACATATGTATCAGGCCAAAGGAAGGCGACCACGACACTGATCACCAGGCCAGCGAGCATGGGAGCAAGAATTAAGGACCTATGACGGCGGATGACGTCGATATAGTCTTCCACATCCAGCGCTCTATGCTGAATGGCAAGTGGATCTTGTAGAGGTTGCACTGAATAAAACTCCTGAATTCCTGATCGTCCTACGGCACTACGATGTGATCGCCAGGCTGAAGCAGGATGTTTTGTTCCAGCTTCTTACCCTTGATCACTTCATTGAAATTGAACTTCAATCGCTCGTTGCCGCGCATTACGACAATTTTTTTCCCGTTCGCGAATTCCCTGAGGCCGCCTGAAATGGTAATGGCTTCGAGCACTGTCATCGGCCTCACCAGAGGGAAGGCCCCAGCCTTGTTCACTTCGCCTGAAAGCAGATACCTTTTGCTCTCAACCTTTTGAACTTGCAAGCTGACGATAGGGTTCTTGAGAACTTTCTCGTAAGCCTTTGAAATCCTTGCCTCAAGTTCAACAGGGGTCGTCTCGGCCGCATCTATTTCACCGATCAAGAGCAGGTTGATTTTGCCATCGGGGCGAACTGACACTAATCCCGAAAGATCTGGTTCACGCCAAACCCTGATCAGGATCACATCTTCAGCGCCAATTCGATAAGATTTAGGATCAACCGCAGCACCGGGTGAAGCCGCTGTAATTTCTGGCTTCTCTTCTGCTGTTGTAGGCGGCTTCTGCTCTTGCCCGGGTGGGGGAGTTTGCTCCGCAAAAAGTCCGGATGCTGCCAAGGCAAGGCATAGCAGGGCCGTATTGCTCAATCGGGTCACGTCTTTCCTCCAGTGGATGAAGCTTCGAAGTTATATTCGAAAGACATATGCCTCATCTCATCATTTTTAATTTTACACTAATCAAAAAGCTAGAACTGTAGTACTCAGGTGTCATTCTGATAAACCATAGACTGAATCGACAGTTCCATAGGAAGAGATGAGAAGGCGAATGAAATTTTATTTGGCGAAGTCAGATCCACTGACCTACTCGATTGAGGACCTCGAACGTGACGGAAAAACCGTTTGGGATGGCGTCAAAAATGCCCAGGCGCAGCAGGCCATAAGAACCATGCAGGATGGGGATTGTGTAATTTGTTATCACTCGCAGGGCCAGGCAGCCATAGTTGGCTGGGGATACGTGGAAGGAAGCGTGTGGGTTGACGCGCAAGATCCCAAGATGAGCGTTTTTACGTATCGATTTGCTGGGAAGATAAAAACACCTGTAACGCTAACGGAAATCAAGAATTCCGGCTTGTTTGCCGATTTCGCACTGGTAAAGCAGTCGCGGCTCTCGACGATGGCGGCACCGAAAGAATTTGTGAGCTGGTTGAAGAAGCAGGCCAAAGACTTTAAGCCCTAGACAGCACTCCTGCAAGCGCGAATAGCCGAGAGACCTGGTGCACGGGCAGGCCAACGACGTTGAAGTAGCAGCCCTCGATTCTGGGAATGTAGCGTGATGCCAGCCCCTGAATTCCATACCCCCCCGCTTTATCAAAGGGTTCGCCGGAGGCCACATATTCCCGGATTTCTTCTGAGGAAAGTGACGAGAATTCGACCTTGGTCTCTTCCACATGAACCCATTGCCGGTTCTGCCAACGAAAACAAACTCCTGTCAGGACAGAATGTACCCCACCAGACAGGGCTTCAATCATGGCGGTTGCTTCAGCGACATCGGCAGGTTTTTCGAGAATCAATTCCGCTCCGCAATCCATCAGCACAACCGTGGTGTCGGCAGCAAGAATTCCCTCATTTGGTGCCGCGCCGATTGCCGCTGCCTTTTCGACTGCCAGGCGCGATACATATTCAAATGCAGTTTCGGCAGGAGCCCGAAGCTCTGGAATTTCAGAAGGGCGCACTACAAACGGGAATCCAGCCTGGGTCAAAAGAGCAGCCCTGCGAGCGGACTGGCTGGCCAGAATTAGCTTGAAGCCATCGATAAACGGTGAAGTTGCCACACTTGAAATTTTAGCGGCCTAAGGGTGCAGTATGCCTGCTACAATCCAATTCGTTGAAGCAAATGGACAAGGCTCTGCGGTTGTTGGGGAAGTTAAAAAACGAAGTTGTTGGCAATGAAGAACTTGCCCGCGCAGCCTGGCGTGCTGCGGTTGGCGATCGCATTGAAGCTCACGCACGATTTCGTGAATTGGTGCGGGATCGAATCGTTGTTGAGGTGGATGACCGGGTCTGGCAGAGCCAAATGCATACGCTTGAAAAGCAAATCCTTGCCAAGTTGACGCGACTCTTGGGGAAACCTGTGGCGCGGCAGATTGAATATCGAATCGCGATTCCCAAGCCTCAGCCCCAGATGGATGTTGCTCAAGACTTTCGTTTGGCTCCAAAGGATGTTGAGGCGGGCAAAATTGGCGATCCCGGATTGAGGCGCATGTACCTCAAGTCGAAAAGGCGAGCCTCTGGCCAGTAGACCTCAAGCAATGAGAAGATCTTGAGAGATGCAATTTAGCAAAGAAGACGTCCGGAAAGTAGCCAAGCTGGCCAATCTGGATTTGACCGAAGCAGAAGTAGAACGTATGGCGCACGACATGGCCGAGGTATTGACCCACATGGAGCAGCTTTCCACCCTCGACACTTCAGCTGTTCAGCCAATGGCACAAGTTCTTTTTGAAGCCCCTGCAACGGCTTCTTTGCGTGAGGATGCCGTTCGCGACCGCACACTGCTGGGTACAGAAGAAGCGCTGCACAATTCGGCGTTGAGTGGAGCCGGGCACTTTAAAGTGCCTCGCGTGATTGAGCGCTAGAAGGAATGCAAAGCATGGAAAATCTTGGCAACATGTCGATTGCGCAGGTGAAAGATGGCCTGCGGACGAAACAATTCAGTGCGCTCGAACTGGCGAGGGAGGCCGTTCGATTCGCGGAAGCTGAAAATTCGAAGACGAATGGTTATCTCACCTTCAGCCCCGAATTAGCCGAAGAAGCGGCGATCCTGGTAGATGCAAAGATTGCCAGGGGCGAAGATCCCGGCCTTCTGGGCGGAGTGCCGATTGCTGTTAAGGACGTCCTTTCCACCAAAGGTGTTCGAACCACCTGTGCTTCAAGGTTGCTCGAAAAATACGTTCCGGCCTACGATGCGACAGCCGTAGAACGCCTCAAGAATGCCGGGGCGCTGATTATTGGTAAGGCCAATTGCGATGAATTCGCAATGGGGTCTTCGAATGAAAATTCGGCATTTGGCGCTGTCAGAAACCCCGTTGCACTTGACCGTGTTCCGGGTGGATCCAGTGGTGGCTCCGCCGCTGTGGTGGCACAAGGTACGGCAGTTGCTTCATTGGGCTCTGACACTGGTGGCTCTATCCGTCAGCCCGCTTCCTTTTGCGGAGTTGTTGGCGTTACGCCCACTTACGGCCGTGTCAGCCGCTATGGCCTGGTTGCTTTCGCCAGTAGCCTCGATCACGTAGGGCCGTTTGCTCGAAATGTTTCCGACGCAGCGGTCGTGTTGGAGGCGATTGCCGGGCGCGATGAACTGGACGCGACAAGCGCTTTTGCTCCCGTCGATGATTATCAGACCGAGATGCGCAAGCCTGTTGCAGGGATGAAGATCGGAATCCCGAAAGAGTACTTTGAAGGCCTTGAAGCCGAAACTGGCGACAAGATCCACGCCGGACTGGATGTTTTGCGCAAGCTTGGTTGCGAAATCAAGGAAGTAAGCTTGCCACACACGCCTTATGCCATCAGTTGCTACTACATCATCTGTACGGCTGAAGCCAGCTCGAATCTGGCAAGGTACGACGGTGTTCGCTACACAGCACGCGCTGAAGCCGCGACGCTGACCGATATGTACGCCAAGACTCGTGGTGAATTCTTCGGCATGGAATGCAAGCGTCGCATCATGCTGGGAACTTACGTGCTAAGCCACGGCTACTACGATGCGTTCTACCTGAAGGCGCAGAAGGTTCGCACGCTCATCGCTGGAGATTTTTCAAACGCGCTTAAAGACGTTGATGCGCTCGTCGCGCCGGTGAGTCCTTTCCCGGCATTCAAGATCGGCGAAAAGATGGCAGATCCGATGCAGATGTACTTGTCGGACATCTACACCATCACCGGTGACCTTGCAGGCATACCTTGCATGAGTGTGCCCTGCGGAAAGACCGCAGAAGGACTCCCTGTTGGGATGCAAATCTTCAGCGGCCACTTCCGGGAGAGCACAATGTTCCGCCTGGCCTATGCATTTGAGCAGGCCGGCGGAGTCGCTTAGGCTACCAGCCCAGTTTCCGAAGCTTGACCGGCTTTCCACCTTGTTCGCGGCTCTTTTGAGCGGCATCGAGGAAGGCAAAAATTTCGATCGTTTCTGCCGTGTCGACAGGATTCTTGCCCGTCTGGAAGAAGCTTACGAACTCCTTCACGAGGGGTACGTAGGAGTATTCAAACTTTGTGGGCGTCTGGATAATCTTATTGTCCTTCGTGAAGACGACTGCGCCGAAATCTGAATAGGGGCGGAGTGCCCGAACTGTTCCGATTCGCCCGTCCGACCAGCGGCAGGTGATTTCATCCTGGTCTGGAGAATAGGTGCGAGTGACCGTTTCGCATCCCTTGCCCATGAGCGTGAACAGCATTTCTGAGGCGTGGATGGCGTACCAGCCGAGTTCGAGATAGTGGTGCTCCTCAAGTGGCCCGGGGCCCCAAACAACGGCACCCTTGAGGCCAGGCTGGGCAAGTGGAGCAAGGCTTTTTGCCCAGCGCAAGCTGGACGAGGAAAACCATGAAACTCCCTTGGCCTTGGCCAATTTTGCGATCTCGACGGCATCTTCCAGTGTGGCCGAGAGGGGCTTGTCGATAAAGAGCGGTTTGCCGGCGGCAATTACGGGCCGGGCCTGTTCGAGGTGTGGGCGGCCGTCAACGCTCTCGAGCAAAACGGCATCGACTTTTTTAAGCAGGGTAGCGATGTCAGGAACAATTTCTACCTTCCAGTCGCGCGCCAATTCTTCTGCGTATTTATCAACGCGGGAGCTGCTGGACTCGATGTCCTTGCTTCCACCCTTAAAGGCAGCGACGATTCGTGCGCCAGGAATGTAATCAGGGTGTTTGGGGTCGTTCAGAATCTTGCTGAACGCAATGACATGGGAAGTGTCTGTGCCAATAATGCCGATGCGGATGTCGGCTGCTGTGCCAATCGTGGCGAAGAAAAACAGAAAGCAAATAATAAATCGCATTGCGGGCATTGTACACTACGGCTTTGGTTCGACTCTCCTCACCACTGCAATTTCTCAAAGGCGTAGGCCCGACGCTGGCTGAAAAGCTGAAAGCAAAAGGCCTCGAAACCGTTGAAGACTTGTTGTTTTATCCCCCCTTTCGCTACGAAGACCGCAGCCGCTTTGTGCCGTTTCGCCAGATCCGCGAAGGACAGAGTGGGGCAGTGCTTGCAATGGTTGCTTCTACCCGTACCAGAACTTGGCGAAAAGGGGCTCAAATTTTGTTTGAGGCCGACTTGCAGGACGAACAGGGCAATCGATTGCAGGCGAGGTGGTACAACGCGAAGTATCTCGCCAGCGAGATTGTGCCGGGCTTGCGATTGGCTTTGTTCGGAAAAGCTGAATTTGATTTTCAAGCCGGGAAGATCTTCCTGGCTCATCCCGACTTTGAAGTGCTGCCGGAAGATGGCGATCCTGAACTGGCGATGGACATGGGCCGAATTGTGCCCGTCTACGAAACCGTAGGGAAAATTTCCACCAAGCAGATGCGCAGGTTTGTGACGCGAGCCCTGGAGGTGGTGGGCGAGCTTGAGGATGCACTGCCCGTCGATATCATGCGCAGATTCCGCATGCCGCAACTGGCAAAAGCGGTCTCGGAGGTGCATGAGCCTCCAGTCGATATGAGTATCGATTCGCTCAACAATCGCCGTTCTCCGGGGCACTGGAGACTGATTTTTGAGGAATTTTTCTGGCTCGAGTTCGGACTTCTGCGAAAACAACGAGAGGTAAAGCGCACGCCTGGAATTGCTTTTGAGCTGAATGATCAGATCAGAGACAAAGTGAAGCAGATGCTTCCGTTTAAGCCCACCTCGGCACAGAAGAGGGCGCTTAAGGAAATCGCGATGGATATGGCCGCGCCTCATCCGATGAACCGATTGCTGCAAGGAGACGTAGGCAGCGGAAAAACGCTGGTAGCTGCCGAAGCCGCCGTCATTGCCATTGAAAACGGATATCAGGTTGCAATGCTGGCACCCACAGAATTGTTGGCCATGCAGCACTTTCTCTCACTGCAGCGCTTTTTCAAACGGCTTGGCTACCCGGTGGCTGTGATGGTTGGTTCTCAGAGCGCGAGAGAGAAGACGCAGATTAAAAAGCTGGTAGCAGAAGGCTTGGTCAAGCTGGTAGTGGGTACCCATGCGCTGCTTGAAAAGAACGTCGAGTTTCAGAAGCTGGGCCTTGCGATCATTGACGAACAGCACCGCTTTGGAGTCTTGCAGCGTTTGTTCCTGAGACAGAAGGGGCTGACACCTGATGTGCTCGTAATGACTGCGACGCCAATTCCGCGGACCCTGGCGCTCACCATCTACGGCGATCTCGACGTTAGCGTGATCGACGAACTTCCTCCTGGCCGCATTGGAATTCAAACCAAACACTTTGCTCAATCGGCCAGCAAAACGGTGTGGGAACTAGTTCGCCGAGAGTTGCAGCAGGGCAGGCAAGCCTACATCATTTACCCGCTTGTCGATGATTCAGAGCATTCCCCCGATCTCAAGAGTGCTCAAAAAATGTTTGAGTTGCATGCAGAGAAGATCTTTCCTGAATTTCGAGTTGCCCTGATGCACGGGCAATTACCGGCTGCGGAGAAAGACCTCGTTATGCAGAAATTCAAAAATCATGAAGTTGACGTCATGGTTTCCACGACCGTGGTGGAAGTGGGGCTCGATGTACCCAATGCTTCGGTAATGGTGATCGAGAATGCGGAGAAGTTTGGGCTTTCGCAATTGCATCAGCTCCGAGGCCGGGTGGGCCGTGGAGTTCACTCCAGTTACTGCTACCTTGTGACCGGACGGCAGAATGAAGTGAGTGAGCAGCGAATTCGGGCCATGGTGGAGAGTTCTGACGGATTTCGACTGGCAGAGGCCGATTTGGAGATTCGTGGCCCGGGAGAGTTTTTTGGAACCCGGCAGTCTGGGGTTCCACAACTTCGTTTTGCTCATATTTTGAAAGACCGGGAAATTCTTGAGATGGCCCGAGGTGAAGCCCGGAGTTTTCTGGACAGGGAGTCAGGGACCGCGCAAATGAGTTCAGCAGAGCAGTATCTGGAGCAAAACTGGCAACGGCGCTACGGCCTGGTACAGGTAGGATAGTAGAACGATGCGAGTGATTTCAGGGGAGTTTGGACGACGCAAGCTCATTGCGCCCAAAGGCGAAACAACAAGGCCGACACCAGACCGAATGAGGGAATCTCTTTTCAGTATTCTTGGCGATAGAGTTGTTGGCGCCGCGTTCACGGACTTTTATTGCGGTTCAGGCGCTGTTGGGATAGAGGCGCTAAGCAGGGGTGCCAGGCGCTGCACCTTCATAGAAAAGGATAAGGCAGCTCTGGAGGCACTGCGCACCAACCTTAGCACTCTGGGAGTGGGGCCAAGGGCAGAAGTTGTTGCGAAGCCAGTTGGAGCCGTTTTGAGTCAAAGAAGGTGGGAGGGAATTGTATTTGTTGACCCTCCCTATGAATCCGAAACTGAATACGAAAACTGCCTGCTATGGCTCGGTAAGTCAGCCGCTGAATTAGTGTTGGTGCAGCACGATCGACGCTTAAAGCTGCCTGAACGGGTCGGCCAACTTCAATGTTCAAGGCAGCTAAAGCAAGGCGACAACTGGGTTAGTTTTTACTATTTGGGCGAAGATTCGGGTACAGCTTGAACAGGTTCTGAGGTGTCGAAATCGATTGGAATGTCGATGAACGCCAATTGTTCTTTCCCAACTTCGCCGCCATCTGTCACTTCGAGCTTGTAGTTTTTAGGGGCAACGTCGAAGAGAATGCGACCTTCTTCTGTTTGGGTTGGACCAATTTTGCGAATGATGCCAAACCAACCCTTCAGGAAGTCAGCCTCCTGAAGTTCTGGAGTCTCAACATTAGCATTGTCGACTACACGGAATAGTGGCAACTCCACTTCTTTTGCTCCACCGTTTGTGATGGACAAGCGGATCACCAGAAAACGCTTTTGGGGGATTTTGGGCTGTCCGATGTCGCCTAGTTGTGAAAAGAAAGTGGCTTCCAACACGTTAAAAGTCAAATTTCCTACGCTGGCACGTTCGCCCATCTTAAAGGTTTTTGAAGCCTGTTTGATTTTTGCATCGGTTTCAGCCCCGTCTTTTGAACAGGAGGCTAAAGTGGCTAAAGCAGTCGTCGTCAACAAAAAGGTTCGACGAGTTTGGAACGGCGGTTGAACTTGTGTCATCTTACTCGGTATGAGGGTAATTCACTTTAGGGTGCGTTGGCAATCCTATCTACCAATCATTTTGGCAATAGTGATAGTGCTTGGTCCTGCGTGCAGGACGATTTTCGGTCAGGGACAGCACCCCAAGTCGGGTAGAAGGATCGCTCAAGTGATGGGAGCCGCAGGTGCGGATTGGCTTGAAAGAAGCGAGCGGGAGAGTGAAGAAAATCCTGCTAAGGCAATTCAGTTGCTCAAATTCGAGAAGGGAATGGTTGTTGCCGACGTCGGAGCCGGGAGCGGTTACTACGCCATTCGAATTGCGGAAATCGTGGGACCAACCGGAAAAGTGTATGCCAACGATATCCAGCCGGAAATGTTGAGCATCCTCAAAAAGCAGCTACGGCAGAAGAAAGTCAGCAACGTCGAACCTGTTTTGGGCACCGAGCATGACCCGAAGCTTCCGCCCAAGAGTTGCGACGTTATCCTGCTGGTGGATGTCTATCACGAGTTTTCTCATCCTCAAGGAATGCTGGTAAAGCTTAAGGAATCTCTGAAAGATACGGGCAGGCTCGTTCTGCTGGAATACCGCAAAGAAGATCCTTACGTGCCGATACGTCCCGAACACAAGATGAGTGTGAAAGAAGCAAAGCTCGAAGTAGAAGATGAGGGTTTTGTTTTGGAGAAAGTGCTCGAAGACCTGCCCTGGCAGCACATTCTCATCTTCAAGAAGAAATAATTGTTTCGATTCCTGAGACCATCTGGTGCGGTGGCGTCAGCAGGCTTATCACTAGGGAATTCCGGAAGGGCAAGTCATAGTAAAAGCCCGGGTGGACGGATACGTCGCGTTCGAGCAACCGCAGTACAAATGCTTCTTCGTCGCCTTCAGCCGGCCCCTTCAAAATTGCAGTCCAGCCAGCTTCAACGGGCAAGAGCGGCCACGGTGAGTTTTTCACCTGAAGCGGGATCGACTGAAGATTTGAAAAGCATCTTTCTCTAATTGGAGACTGGAATTGTGCCCTTTGGGGCAACCAGGAAGCTGCTGCCTGTTGGATTGGCGAGGAAACGGACAGATAGGTGTCGGCGACCAACTCCATGTGAGCGTATACCGTCGGATTTTCAGGCATAACGATCCAGCCCAACTTCATCTGTGGCAGAGCACAGATTTTCGACAGGCCGCTGAGGGAAAAGATATTGGGTGCTTCGATTTGTGTCAGCGATCGAATGTGGGTGGAATCCGCTGACCAGGCGTAGTCTGCGAATACTTCGTCTGAAATCAACCAAAGCCTGTCTGCCGAGAATTCAATCAGCCAGTTGAGATCATCAGTCTTCAGAAAATGGCCCGTCGGATTGTTGGGGTGGACCAA
>CANGVB010000026.1 GCA_947456995.1 Bryobacteraceae bacterium
CCTTCTCCGGCGAAGAACAAGGCCTCTTCGGCAGCCGAGCCTATTCGAAAGCCGCCAAAGAAGCCAACCGTAAAATCGACGCCGTCTTCAATTCCGACATCATCGGTAACGACTACTCCGGCGACGGCCGCCGCATCACAGACCTCGTCAACGTCTACTCGGCCGACCCCGCCGATTCCCCCTCCCGCGCCCTCGCCCGCTACGTCCGCGAGATGGCAGAGCGCTACGTCCCGGCCATGAAGGCGAACCCCGTCTTCCGCAACGACCGTTTCGGCCGCGGCGGCGACCACACCCCCTTCCACGACGCCGGCTACGCCGCCATCCGCTTCACCACCCCCGTCGAACACTACGGCTACCAGCACTCCGCCGGCGACACCTTCGAACACGCGTCCCCCTCTTACGCAACACGCGTCACCCGCATAAACGCCGCCGCCGTCGGCAGCCTCGCCCTCGCCCCCACCCTGCCACAAGTCATGCGCACCAACTCGAAAGGCGAAACCACCGGCCCCAACCTCGCCCGTGGTAAGGGCTACGATGCCGCCCTCAAATGGACCGCTTCCACCCCAGACGACGAAATCTCGGGCTACGCCATCACCATCCGCTCCTCCACCTCACCCAATTGGGAACGTGAAATCGTCGTCGGCAAAGTCACCGAATACACCCTCCCCGGCCTCTCCATCGACGACATCATCGTCGGCGTAAGAGCCATCGGCAAGAACGGCGTCGAATCCCCGGTAGCCGCCTACATCCTCGTGCCACGCAATTTCAACGCCGCACCGTTACTCTAGTAGGTGAGCATGGCTCAACCAAAACGCAAATCTCAGGCAGCCACCGCTGCCCCCACACAACCCACTCTCTCGCTCGACGATCGTAGCCTCTTCATCAATCGCGAACTCAGCCTCCTCGGCTTCCAGCGTCGCGTCCTCGAAGAAGCCAACGACCCAGCCAATCCTCTTCTCGAGCGAGTCAAGTTCCTCTCCATCCTCGGCTCAAACCTGGACGAATTCTTCATGGTCCGCATCGCCGGCCTCAAGCATCAGGTCGACGCGGGTCTCGAAGAAGTTGGCCCCGACGGTCTCACCGCCAAAGCCCAGCTCGAAGCCATCCGCCCCGTCGTCGCGCAACTGATGATCGACGCGCGCAACTGCCTCCACGATTCCCTCATCCCCGCGCTTGCTCAGGAAGGCATCGAGTTCGTCAATATCCAGGACCTCGACACCGCAACCAAACAGCGCCTCCACGATTACTTCCTCGACAAGGTCTACCCCGTCCTCACCCCTCTCGCCTTCGATCCAGGCCGCCCCTTCCCGCACATCTCAAACCTGAGCCTCAACCTCGCCATCCTCATCCAGGGCGATCAGGGCGAAAACCACTTTGCCCGCCTCAAAGTTCCAGACACCCTCCCGCAACTCATCCCCATCGAGGCCAACGGCAAGGCCCGCCGCTCCCAAACCCAGCGCTTCATCTGGCTTGAACAACTCATCGTCGCCCACCTCAACGATCTCTTCCCGGGCATGAAGGTTCTCGAAGCCCACCCCTTCCACGTCACCCGCGACGCCGACGTCGCCATCCAGGAACTCGAAGCCGACGACCTTCTCGAAACCATCGAAGAATCCGTCCGCCAGCGCCGCTTCGGCGACGTCGTCCGCGTCAAGGTCAACCAGGAAATGCCAGACCAGATCCTCGAAATCCTGGTATCGAACCTCGAAGCCGAATGGAGCGACGTCTATCGCGTCCAGCACCCCCTCTCCTTCGTCCGCCTCAAGCACGTCCTGCAGGTAGACCGTCGCGACCTCCGCGACAAAACCTTCGTCCCCAGAATCCCGCCCGCCCTCGACCCCAAGCTCAACGATGGCGCCAGCATCTTCAGCGTCATCCGCAAAGGCGACATCCTCCTCCACCACCCCTACGATTCCTTCGATCCCGTAGTCGACCTCCTGCGCAAAGCCGCCCAGGACCCCGCCGTCCTCGCCATCAAAATGACGCTCTACCGCGTCGGTCGCAACTCGCCCATCATCGATTGCCTCCTCGAAGCCAATGAACGAGGCAAACAGGTCGCGGTCCTCGTAGAACTCAAGGCCCGCTTCGACGAAGAATCCAACATCGAATGGGCCCGGCGTCTCGAAGCCCAGGGCGTCCATGTCGTCTACGGTCTCCTCGGCCTTAAGATTCACTCCAAGCTCCTCCTCGTAGTCCGCAAAGAAGGCGACAAGATCCGCCGCTACACCCACTTCGGCACCGGCAACTACAACACCGTCACCGCCGGCCTCTATACCGACTTGAGCCTCATGACCGTCGACGAAGACCTCGGCGCCGACGCCACAGACCTCTTCAACCACCTCACCGGCTACTCAGCCAAGAAGCACTACCGCAAGCTCCTCGTTGCCCCCGTAGACCTCTTCGAGCGCACACAGCAACTGATCGAGCGCGAGATCGTCCACCAGCTAGAAGGCCGCGGCGGCCACATTGTCTTTAAGATGAACGCTCTCGCCCATCAGGGCATCATCCGCCTCCTCTATCAGGCCTCGCAAGCTGGCGTAAAAATCGACCTCTTCATCCGCGGTGCCTGCTCCCTCCGCGCCGGAGTCCCCGGCGTCAGCGAGAACATCACCGTACGCTCCCTCGTCGGCCGCTTCCTCGAACACTCCCGCATCTACTACTTCAAAAACGGCGGTGCCCACGACATGTACCTCGGCTCAGCAGACATGATGCCGCGCAACCTCCACCGCCGCGTCGAAATCCTCTTCCCCATCCAGGATAAGCGCCTCAGCAAGTACATCCGCGAAGACATCATCGGCACCTATCTGCAAGACGAAACAAACGTTCGCCTCATGCAGCCAGACGGCACTTTCGCCAGAAATCCCCGTCGAAACGCCCCGGATGCCTTCAGCGCGCAGGCCAGATTCCTCAAATCGCGCTAAGGCCCTTCCAACCAAAGTACTAAGTAAACTCCGTCCAGCTCGGTACTAGGTCCTAGTCCGGGTAGGCCCAAAGGTTAGTAGGAATCGTGAAACAAAACGCTTACCTTCAAGTTGTTGGGAAGCGATCAGCTTCCTGTAATGAAATCTCTTGGATCGATAAGGACTGAACAATGAATACCCAAACGCTAAACTGTGTAATGATTGCCCCGGAAGGCGCCCATGTAAACCCCCTCCGCGAGGCCATCTCCAGTTCCTACACGTTTGAGCTCATCGAATGGCAAAAGCAGTATCCCGAAGAAGCAGCCCTCCTGCGCATGCTGCGCCTCAGCTCACCCGACTTGCTCATCGTCGACTTCGCCGAGCAGCCCAAAGCCCTGCGCATCGTCTCCCTCACCCAGCAGCACGCCCCTAACACTGAAATCCTCGCGCTCTGCGAAGAAAACATCTCGATCCTCTCCACCCTGCTCCGCGCTGGCGTCCGCAACTACATCACGTCCAACTCCAACTTCCACGAAATATCCGAAACTCTCAAGGAGCAATCCGACAAGCTCTCCAAGCGTCCCCAGGCACCTCGTGTCGGTGGCGACATCATCACCTTCCTGCCTGCCAAGCCTGGCTCCGGTGCCTCCACCATCGCAGCCAACGCTTCCTACGCAGCTTCCAAAATGCCCGGCAAGCGCACTCTCCTTGCAGACTTTGACCGCAACTCCGGCGTCCTCTCCTTCCTGTTCAAGCTCCGTGCAGAACACAACCTCAGAGACGCACTCCAAACCGTGCAGGACATGGACGGCGATATGTGGGCCCGTCTCCGCTCGCAGGTGGGAGAACTCGACATCCTCCCGGCAGACCTCGACTCCACCAGCCCCATGGACGGCACCCGCACCAACCGCCTCGTTCAGTTCTTCCGCCGCGCCTATGATCTCTCCTGTATCGACCTCTCAGGCCAGCTCGATTCCACCGCTATCGAGGCTCTACTCGAATCCAAGCGCATCTACATCGTTTGCACCCAGGAACTCGCCTGCCAGCACCTTCTCCTCCGCAAAGTGGAACGCCTCCGCCGCTCAGGCCTCGACAAGCAGATGCGCCTGATCGTCAACCGCTTCCTCCCTCGCCACGTCATGACTGCCGATCGCATCTCAGACCTCGTCGGCGTCCCCGTAGAGATGACCATCGCCAACAATTACGAAGCCGCCAACTGCTCCATGGAAAACGGTGCTCTCATCAAGTCCGACACCAACCTCGGACGCAGCTACAAAAAGCTGGCTGAAATCATGCTCGACGATCGCATCGAGATCCCTAAATCCAAGCCGCGCTTCCTCGAATTCTTCGCTCAGCCCTTCATGAAGTCTGCAGAACAGGCCTAATACCTAAATCATCACCGCGCCGATCATATATCGGCCCTGAGTCTGCTTGAAAGCAAGGCGTAGATCCTCAAAACGGTCTACGCCTTGTTCTACAAGATAGACAGTCCCATCAGAGCAAAGCGTGATCAGGGTTGCATCGGCAGGTGTATCAAAGCCAGGCCCATCCAGAATGATCCAGTCAAACTGTTGCTTGAGTCCAGCGAGTAATCGCTGCAGCCCGCGCAAGTCCACCGCTTCATCCTGATACTTTGTCCTCTGCCCGAGTGGCAGCAGGTAAAGCTGTGTCCCCGAAATCCGGCGAAAGCAATCCGGCAAATCCTCCCGGTGCGCACGCGTCGCCTCACAGAGCCCTCTGGCCTCACTCAACCCAAGTTGCAAATCCAGATCCGGCCGGCTCGTCTTGGCATCGATCAGAAGCACTTTTGTGTCCTCCATCGCCGCCAGAGCAAATGCCAGATTTCCCGCCAGTCCCTTCCGCGGCCTCTGCCCATTCATACTCAGCAGCGACACCACCTGAATGCCCGATTTTTCTCGCGTCTTCACTTCATCGTCAAAGTGCGTCAAGCGGTTCCGCAACTGCCTCACCTGCTGCTTCCAGCTCACCGGATACTTGGGGTCCGTACAAGTAAATGCCTTCTCGGCATCCCCAAGCTTGATCTGCGGCACCAGATGCAAGTCGAGAATCCGCTGCTTGCGCGCCTTATGTGCAGCTCGCAAACTCTCTACAGGCTCCTCATTCCAGGCATCCTGCAATGCCGCCAGAGCTTCAGGCGCTTCGATTCCGACATCTTCCCCAAGCCTTGAGATCATGAGTTCTTCTCCTTCCGGCTTTTCTGCCTGACACTGGCCAGCAGCTTCTCTACGCGCGGTTTTTCCGCCCCCGGCAGATAGCTCAGCATTTCCTCATAAACTGCCTCAGCGCTCCGAAGCATCGACAGCCGCGTATAAGCTTCCGCCAAAGTCCCATCCACTTCACGAGACTGCCTTACCGTCCGCTTCGCCCGTTGCGCCAGCTCGAGCGCACGCTGCGTATCGGTTCCGTTCTTCAGCAGCAACCACGCCAGATTGTTCAGAGCATAAGTATTCTCGCGATCGCGGCGCAGAGCCTCCTCGTAAGCCTGACGAGCCTGCTGATCCCGTCTCATCTCACCAAGCAAACTTGCCGGCTGCAACCAGACCCTCAAATCATTCTCATTACTTTTCTGCAGTTCGGAATACACTTTGAGCGCCGCCTCACGCTCCCCGGCCAGCGCCATCGCCCCAGCCCTGCCCAGTTGAAACTCAAGATTCTTCGTGTCTTTGGCAAGCAACCGCTCAAACGTCTTTTTCGCGCCAGCCCCATCGTTCAACTGAAGCTGCAAATCAGCCAGACGTTCCAGCAGCAACTCAGTCTGTCCGCCCTTCTCGATCGCCACCTCAAGCGTCTTTTTGGCGGTATCGAGCTTGCCTTCTCGCGATTGCACCGCCACAAGCGCCAGCGTCCATCGCGGATCCTTCTCTTCCAAACCCTTACCGGCTTCCAGCTGCCCGATCGCATCACTGGTTCGTCCTTGCCGCGCCTGTGCGAGTGCAAGGCCAAATCGCGCATCGGCATTCTTCGGCTCAGCCGAGATCACAGCCTCAAACGAAGTCTGCGCCTCAGCCAGCTTGCCCCTCTGCACCATCGCCCGCCCACGCACCATCATCGCCCTCATCTGCCGCGGGTTCATTCGCAAAACATTGTCCGCCCGCTGCTCCGCTGCTCCGGCATTGCCTTGCGCAAGATCCAGCTCTGCCAGCGCCAGCCACCCTGCCGTGTAATTCGCATCCAGCTTCACAGACCGCTCAAACTGGTCTGCTGCAGGTTGCGATTTACCTTCGAGCAAATAAGCCCGTCCAAGGTGATAACGCACAAAGGGCGAGTCCGGCATCCGCTGCAAGATCGCCTCCAGACGCTTACGCTCTTCCATCCTCCGCTCAACTGGCACTTCACCCAGCCGCACTGCAGCCAGATACGCCTCAAGCACAACACTCTGATTGTTCTTCTTGTACTCTGCCTCAACCAGATTCTGCGCCTCTTTACTCTGCCCCTGCGCCAGATGCCATTCGGCCAGGCGCCCAACATAGTCTCCACGATGCGATGCCTCTGCATCTCGCCCTGTAGTGTATGCATCCCAGGCAGCCTTCCATTCTGCCCGTTGCATCCAAAAGTCTCCAATCTTGGCCATCCCAAGCACTTTCTTTAGGGCTAGAGGCTTCAAATCAGATAGCATCTGCGATGCTGCCTCGCGCTGCCCCCGGGCATCGTCGTGTGCAGCCAGCTGCAAAGCCGGCTCCAGCTCCCCGCTCTTTTCCCACTTCAACACCAATACTTCCCGCGCCTTCTCACTCTGCCTGCTTTGCATCCGCTGCAGGTACAGAAGGTCATACGCATCCAGATATCCCGGGTGCTCTTCAATCAGGTTCTCCAGCGTTGCCTCAGCCTCTTCCGCACGCCCCACGCGAAACATTGCTGCCGCCATCTGCGCTCGCAGTGTCTGGTTGCGTTTCACTTTCCCGCTAGCATCTGCCAGCAACACAATGGCCTCATCCGTACGATGACGCTCCATCAACACCTGCGACAGAATACGATAGCCATCCGGACTACCAGGCCACTTCGCCTTCAGTCTTGTCCCAAACTCCTCCACCTCGCGCAGCAAAACAGTCGGCCGGCCAGGATCGCCAAAGTAGATTTTGTAGCTGGTTTCGGCAAGGTCCTTCAATAACTTCTCGTTGTCGGGCCGCAACTCCACAGCTCGCGCTAGCGATTCCCGAGCGGGCAGCAGCTCTCCCATCTGCAGCGCAAGTCTTGCCAGCGCCTCATGTGCCTCCGCACATTTGGCATCCCGCCCCAGTGCCATTCGAAATTGCAATAGCGCTGCCTGATAATCCCCAGCCTTCTCAGACTTCACCCCGTCACGCACCAGTCCGGCCGCATCTTTCTTTATCAATCCGCAACCACTGGCGAACAACAGTGCAAGACACGTCAGAGCCGCAGCACCACCTTTGCCCAGCCTCCGGCGCCCCTGCCCTTCCACCGCAAAACTTGCCAGAACTTCAATCCCAGCCCAGTTCTCCAAATGTCCGGCATGCAACACCTTCGGGTCTCGCAGCACAAGAAGCAAACAGACTAAACTACTCAAGCCCACTCCCAGACCTGCCGCGATCGCCACCCGCATCCACCACGTCGGCTTTTGCGCCACACCTGGTAATGATGCGGCCTCAAGTGTCTCTACGCTTTCGCCCTGCCCACGGCGCTCCATCTCTGAAGCCGCTCGTGATTCCTCATGTTTCTTTTGCAATTCGCTGTGCTGCTCCTTTGCCGATTCATACTCGCGCTTGGCGATCAGCAGTTCCACTTCCTGTCCCGGCGGGCCTCCCTGTTGTTCTCGCAACTTCTGCGATTCTGCCCGCAACTCAGACTCTTCCCTCGTTTGCTCGGCAGCTTCCCGATCAAGTGCTTGCAGCTCCAGCTTCGCCAAGGCAATTTTCCCGGCATTGGCTTCAAGGTCACGATTCCTCAACCGGGCTCCTCGCTCTTTATGAAATCGCTCCACCGCGGCTTCTGCCTCTTTGGTGTCATTTTGTGCCGTCACAACTTCAGGCATCGCGGATTTGTATCGCTCGTTGAATCTTTCCAGCCGTGCTCTCGCCGCTGTCAACAGTTCCCGTAAGTGCCAGTAGTTTGGCATCCCTTCAAATTCGGGGATGTAAAACTCAACTGGCCTCGTTTCAATCCTTCGATGAAGCATCTCAAGCTGCTCCCATTCCGCCTTCTTTGCCGACTTCCGCTCCTCCAGCAACCTCCGGTCATGGCGCAAATCCCTCAACCTCGTATCAACCACATAACTCCGCGCCGTCGACTGCCCCATCCGGGTCTGCGATACCGTTAGCCCGATCGAATCCTGAATTTCTCCCAACCGCTGCTCGGTCTCAAGTACCTTTTCTTCAGCCGCTGTCATCTGCTCCAGCAGGAATTCTGTCGTTCCTAAAGATTGGTCGCCGCGGTACTTCCGGTTTTCCTCATAAATTTGCTCTACCAGCTTCTGCACAACCTTCTGCGCTTTTTCGGCATCGGGATAATAGAACGCAATTCCCAGCGTCGGCACTGCCCGATGGTCCTCACCGATTGAGTTACCCATCTGTACAATTTGTAAATCACTGCTCAACTTCTTGGTCAGATCTTCAATCGTCTGAAATCGCCGCCGCTCGGGATAGAGCGAGTATGCCTCAATCAGCTTTGCGGCTGTCATGCGACTGCTCAACAGTTGCGACAACGCAAACATCCGCTGTCCGACTTCCATTGCAAAGTTCGGATTTACGAAACGGCCAGCCACCTGTGGAGGCAGAAATCTCACCGTTGCCTGCGACACAAATAGCGGCGGAAAAAAATACGCCCAAACAACTCCAAGCAACCCGGACAGGACTCCACTCAGCGCAATCCACACCCAGTACTTTCGGGCGAACCATTTCAGGTCACGAACTTCGGCGATCTCAAAAAAATTACTAACTCCAGGAAGTTGCGGCGGCCATTCTGGCGCCGGTAAGTTCATTTCACTCCACCCATCCGTCGGCGCCGGCTCAGCCACCCAAGAAACACTAGTCCACCACCCAGCAGACTCATTGTCGTCGCTTCAGGAGTCTGGTTCCCCAGCGCCCCTAAATTGAAGCTCAACTGCGCCCCTTGCGCAGACCCGCCGCTTCCCTGAAGCCCGCTAAACCGGATCGTTCCCGCCAAAAACCAACTCCCGCCATTAGCTGCAGCATCAATCACCAGCGGTGCAGACAAACTCGCAGAGGTGTCTACTCCTGGTGACCCAATCACTCCAATTGTCGAAGGCAAGGTCCCACTCACCAGGGCAACATTAGACGAAAGCGTTAAGCCTTCGATGATGATCGAGGAAGGGTCTTGCTTGCCAGTCGCGCTCACGTTAAAGCTTGCTGCAGGCAGCGTCCAGGTCGTATTGTTCAGAAAAGCTGGCCCGGAATTCGCGACTGTTGCCGTCGTCCAGTTTCCTTGCGCATCCATCACTCTGGTGTAGGCTGTATTGGTCCCGGCGTTGTAGCCAACCTCAAATTGCTGCGTCAGTCCGCCAGCGCGCCAGTGATTGTTCGATGGCGTTGCGTTGTAGGCAAACTGAGCGTCCGTCCAGGTCGCACTAGAATAGCCCGGGGTCGTCCCCGTCCCCACTTCCCATCCGTTGCCTGCAGCCGCCCCATTGCCGTTGCGTCCTGCCCGTAGCGTGGAATAAAAAGAAAAACTCTGAGCCGATGCACCGATCGCACTCACGATTATCAAGATCCCTAGGACAACTGAGTTCCTTCTCATTTGGCTCTCCTGCCGCATCCACCATCCACAGCGGAATGGCTTTTGCTTTTCACCTTAGATTGGTTTGTATCTAATCTCTCGGCAGAATCGCTTAGCTCCTTTAGACTAAAGTCCTAGGCCAAACGATTTTTTTTGGCTATTGCCAAGACCAGAATCCCCACTCCAAGCATGCTCAAAGTGGATGCTTCCGGGGTCGGATTGCTTGTCGCACCAAAATTGAACTGCAGCCTCGATCCCGTTGCGGTCCCAAATCCGCTCAAGGTCACCGTCCCGGCCAGAAACCAAGAACCCCCATTCGCCGCAGCATTGATCACCAACGGAGCCGGCAAACTGCTCACCGCTCCGCTTCCGCTCTGCGACGCCGTAAGGCTTGTGGGCAAGCTGCCGCTGATCAGGCTCACATTCGGAGATAGCGTGAGACCCGCCAAACTGATGCTCGAGGTTGTGCTTTGCGCTGAGGCACCCAACCAAAAACTGGATGCAGGTATATTCCAGTTCGTATCTGCTGCGATCGGAGCACCCGTATTGGCGAGACTGGCTTCTGTCCATGTCCCGGCAGAATTCCTGACCCTCGTATAACCCACATTCCTTGCAGCATCAAAGCCAACCTCAAAGTCTTGACTCAACCCGCCCCCACGCCACGAAGAATCAGCCGGGCTATAGGAAAAGTACCTCGTATTCCAGGTCGCTGCGCTCTGTGTTGCACTGGGCCCTACTCCAACCTGCCAATCCGCTCCCGGCCGCCCAGACCTCAAAGTGGAATAAAAAGAAAAGCTCTGCGCCGAAGCTTCTGTGACACAAAAAGCCATCAACACGCCATGAAGCACTAAACAATGCCTTAGCTTCACCTGAGTTCCTCCTCTAGGTAATCCTCGGCAAAACTGCGTACTTCCTTTAGTTGAGTGGCCTATAGAAAACAATTTCCCGCATCAAACCCCAAGCGCCGTTACAATAAGGAAAGTTTGGCCCGGGTGGCGAAATCGGCAGACGCAACGGACTTAAAATCCGTTTTCTCGAAAGGGAAGTGCGGGTTCAAGTCCCGCCCCGGGCACCACTCCTACTGCTTCTTACCCGTAAGGTTCCCCCCATACGTCGCCCAACTCCAGCTTCCCTTGAGCGTCCCGTTTTCCAACTTGGCTGACACCTTGAACGCCGCCTGATATCCCGCCTCACTCGAAGTCAGAGGAAAGTCCAGTTCCAGCTTCCCTTCCTTGAACGTCCCCTTGACCTGCGAGCTATCCCACTTACCCGTCACCGTCTCCCCCTCCAACACAAACGTGGGCGTCGCCGTCCGTTCTCCACCAGGCGTCTCCATCGACATATTCCACTTGCCGCTCAAGCCATCAGCACCAACGGTAAGCGCCACCAAAAACATCCCGCACATCCAGACAAATCGTGTCATCGCTTCTCCTTTTCCCTTCCAGCATAACTTCGATCAATACTCCAAAGATTACAGCTCCATTTCAGTCCTCCGGGTGTATTCTGGAATCGAAAAGAGGTCGCCAAGATGCGTTACCTTCCATTCGTTTTGATTCTCTCCCTCGCGGCATTCGCCGCAGATCCCCCTGAACAAGCCAAACGCGGAAAAGAACTATTCGCCCTGAAAAGCGCTACCGGTTTCGCCTGCTCCACCTGCCACCAACTCGAGGACCTCGGCCTGGCCGTTGGCCCAGACCTGAAGACAATGGGGCGCCTCCATCCTCGCGCCGTTGTCATGGGCATCCTCGCCACACGCACCCAGTACGTCAAAGAAATATCGCCCGTGATAGGCAAATCCTTCCCGGCCATCAAGTCTGGCGATGTCTACTTTGACTTGTCCAAAAATCCCCCGGCCAAGGTAGAACTTACACCCTCCGAGATCAAGAGCGCCCGGGACAATGGGAATTGGAAACACCCTCCGGAATCCCGCGGTCTCAAGCGCGAACAACTCGCTGACCTGATCGCCTACATCCGATTCGCCACTTTTGGCGATACCAAGGGCGTACCAGTCTCAGACATTCCCTAGTACTAAGCCGGGAGCCCCTTGTCTAAGGCGAAGGAGCCCCGGCTCCCCTTCTCTCTCCAGCTAACTCATTGCAAATAAATAGACTTCAACTGAAACCTAAGATTCAGTACTAGGACTTTCTAAAAATTAATCCTAGTACTGAATAAACTTTTCGCTCATGGTACTAGACCAGGCCTATTCCTACTATCAGGTTGTGAACTACATGAGACAAACATTCCTCGCGATCTTCGCCCTAGCCACCTCCCTCTCTGCCACAACCATCAAGGTCCAATTCATCAGTGCCCCCAACAACGGCTCAGCCGAACGCACCGTGGACGGAGGCGCCAACTGGACAAGCCCCGGCTTCAGCATGCTCAACATGCGAATCGCAAACAGCTTCAACTACCTCACCTTCTGCCTCGAGCCACTGCAGGCGGTATCCTCATCGATCTTGGACTACAATGTCGTTTCTCTCAATCAGGCCGCTACCAACATTGGTGGCATGGGCGTAGCCAAAGCAGACTTCGTCCGCGAGTTGATCGGTCGCTTTTACCCCAATCTGAATGTGGCCCTCACCGATGTCCAGGCCGGCGCGATGCAAATGGCACTCTGGGAGGTCATCCGCGAAGACAGAGCCGCCAATGGCTTCAACGTTTTGACCGGTCTGGTCCGCTACAGAAACGAAAACGTCGGAATGATGGCACTGGCCCAGACCTACCTCAATGCCCTTACCGGCACTGGCCCCAAGGCAATGAATCTCATCGCATTCAACAATGCCGACCATCAGGACATTCTCTTCCAAACCCCTGAACCTGCCACCTTCGCCCTCATTGGAGGAGCCCTAATCAGCCTCGGCGCACTCCGCCGTCGTCAAAAAAACTAAGACCAACTACCTACATAACGTAAGTTCTACCTTCGAGGGAAGTCTTTACCGGCTTCCCTCTTTTCTTTCCCCACACCCATTCCCATTTCGAATCAACAACTTAACGACTTTTCCCACTTTGGCACACAACTTGCATAATTCCCTTACGCAATGACTTCGCTTCTATTCACGCTCGGAGGCAGCAATCGGCAACAAAATGCCGATAGCGTGAGTAGAGCCTCCGGCAGTGCTAACACACCACGCACTGCCGGAGCCTTTGCCTCAGACGAACATCAGAGCGCCATACCCTTAAGGAGCAACAAAATGACCAACACAATCCTTCGTAGCACTTCCATCGCGGCCCTGGCGCTGGCGCCATTCATCACCGGCTGCGCAACCAAGAAATACGTAAAGGCTACCGTCACCCCGATCGAACAACGAGTCGGAGACCTCGACGGCACCACCAAGGCTCAGGCTAAGTCCATCGAAGAACTCGAGCGCGGCGTAGCCCGTGCCGACGAGCGCGCCCAGGGCGCTCAAGGCAAAGCCGACTCAGCAGGCGAACAAGCCACCCTCGCCCGTAAAGAAGCTGCCGACGGCAAGAACCTCGCCGAACAGGGCCTCGTACGCGCCGATCAATTGGGCAAAGATCTGAACTCGATGGGCAAGTCCATCAACTCCCGCATCGAGAGCATGCAAAACTACAAGCTCGTCAGCACAGACCAGGTACTCTTCCTGAGCGGGCAATCCGAGCTCAACAAAGACTCCATGGCAATGCTCGATTCAGCAGTCACTAAAGTCAGCCCCTACAAAAACTTCGTAGTCGAGGTCCAGGGCTTCACCGACAACACATGCCCGAAGAATCTGAATCTCGAACTCAGCCGCAAGCGCGCCGATGCCGTCGTCCGTTATCTGACCACCCGGCACAGCCTTCCGCTCCACCGTGTTTTTGTTGCCGGCTACGGCATGGACAACCAGGCCGCCGACAACAAAACCCGTGACGGCCGTAAACTCAACCGCCGCGTAGAGATGAAACTCTACGTCGCAGGCGACCAGGCAACCTCGCAGGTCTCCTCCATCGGCACACCTTCCAACTAAGCCTTGTCTTTCTCAAAACTCAGGCGCCTGCCGCATCCCTCGCGGCAGGCGCTTTTTTCTATATAGAGCCTGCCTGTATAATCACGAGGTTCATGACACGCCCCCAATTCAGCCTCCTCCTTGCTGTCGTCTTTACCCCAATCGCTTCAGCAGCAACCATAACCAAGGTCTATACCTTTTCTGGCACCGGCGAGGTCTTTTACGCCCCCATCCCAAACGCGACGGTTCAGATTAACGGCACCTTCACCTACGTCATCCCAACTCTTGGCGTTCCATACTTCAGCACCTTCACCTACACCCCAACAACTTCCTTCGCCGCCTTAACCGATGGTGACTATGACCTTACGACGGAAGCCAACAACCCAACAATCAACGGTGTGGGTCCTGAATGTACCGGCTTGAGAGTCGGGGCTCGCGCCACTTTCGAGTTAATGACTTCCTGTCTCGCCACCC
>CANGVB010000027.1 GCA_947456995.1 Bryobacteraceae bacterium
ACAACTCGGCCAGCCCAACAGACAGTGGCGGCAGGGAGAGTCCCTCAACCACCCGTTGGCAGACAGGTTCCAGCAGGGCCACAAGGCTCAGCATTGCGAACGAGCGGGACCGGCCGACCAATGGCAGCAATGGCCAAGCCAGCTATTCCCGCTGGGGGCCCCAGATCATCAGCAAACTCGTTGGGAAGACTTGCCTCTGCAACCAAGGGATCCGCTGTGGCCGAGCGTGTTGCCGCTGGACCGAACAGTGACGGGCACTGGGAAGAGTTCTAAACTATGCCAACAGCAGTAATCGTGGCCGAAGATTCGATTGAGATCGCCCGCTTGGGTGGACTGAAAGCTGAATGGCTCAGCTTAAGCGCCCAAGCCAATACGGTGGAAATCGATCTTGGCGCAGTACAGCGGATCGATACAGCGGGACTACAGTTTTTGCTGGCGTTTCGCCTGGAAGCAACAGCCTTGAAGCAAGGCCTGCAATTCACAAATATATCCGACGTCACGCGAAAGTCAGCAGGCCAGCTTGGCCTTGCTAAAGCGCTATTTCAGGAAAGCTAATGGTAGAGGCACTGGACAGAGCTACGGAATTTCGCTTCACAGAGGACGACTTCCAATGGCTTCGCCAGGCTGCAAACCAACACAGCGGCATCGTTCTGGCCGACGCAAAGCGGAACATGATCTACAGCCGGTTAACGAAACGGTTAAGGCAGTTGAATCTAAGTTCTTTTGCAGAGTACAGGCAGTTGCTTGGCAGAGGGGATGCCAGTGAATTTGGCGAGTTCATCAATGCCATCACGACCAATCTCACTTCGTTTTTCCGGGAGCAGCATCACTTCGAGCACCTGGCGGATCGCACGATTCCGGAACTGGTGGCGCAAGGTCGGCGTGAGCGGCGGATGAAGGTTTGGTCAGCAGGATGTTCAACCGGAGAAGAGCCCTATTCCATCGCGATAGTTCTGGAGGAAAGTCTCAAGAAATATCCTGGCTGGAGCTACGACATTCTCGCGACAGACCTGGATACACAAGTACTTCGCCGAGCTGCTGCAGGAATCTATACACAAGAGCGAGGCAGCAATCTGGATGAGGTAAGGCTGAAGCGCTGGTTCCTTCGAGGACAAGGTTGCCATACCGGACAAATCCGGGTGAAGCCTGAACTACAAAGGCACATTCGATTTCAACAACTCAATCTAGTCCAAGCCTGGAAGGTGGATGGGCCCTTTGATGTTCTGTTTTGCCGAAATGTGATTATCTACTTCGACAAGGAAACGCAACGAAAGCTTTTCGACAAATTCGCCGATTCCTTGTCTCCTGGAGCCACCTTGCACATTGGTCATTCCGAAACGCTGCATCAGGTATCGGGGAGGTTTCAACTGGCCGGTAAGACAACTTACCGGAAATCGGGTTAAGGAATATGCCAATCCCTTTTTCAGCGCCACCGGCAGCCTCCCCGGCTGGAGTGATCTTTGGGTTCGAACATATTGAGCGCACTACATTGCCTGGGAGCGAGAAGATTCGTGCCAAAGTTCGTCCGGGGGAGCTGTACATCAGCCGATTGGACGAGGAAATCATGACAATTCTTGGATCCTGCATTGCTGTTTGTGTAAGGGATCCCGTGGCTGGCGTGGGTGGGATGAACCACTTTCTGTTGCCGGAGTCGAATCAACCAGAGATTGCTGAGTCGAACCGGTATGGAGTTTGGGCGATGGAAATGTTGATCAATTCTCTGTTGAAGCTTGGAGCCAGCCGTGAACGGCTGGAGATAAAAGTAACGGGGGGCGGCCAGATTGGTTCTACCGGCTCAATGATTTCATCAAACAACATCAACTTTATTGACCGCTTTTTGGCGGTAGAAGGCTTTCAACCTAAGGCGCGGGATGTTGGCGGGAGCAATCCAAGAAAAATTTTCTATCATCCTTTAAGTGGCCGTTTGATTGTAAACAAGTTACCGCCTCTGCAGAATGCGGAACTCAGCATGGAAGAAATTCAGCTTTCGAGGCGCTTGTCAAGACGTTCCTTATCTGGAGCAGTGGAGCTATTTGGCTCCAAGGAAGAGTAAGAATATGGAAACGAAGCGAATCCAGGTTTTGATCGTAGACGATTCCGCCCTGGTGCGGAAGCTCCTGAGGGCAATCTTCGAATCGGATCGAAGTTTAGAAGTATGCGGGGAAGCTCCCGATGCATTTGTCGCACGGGAGATGATCAAGCGGTTCAATCCTGATGTCGTGACGCTTGACGTAGAGATGCCCAAGATGGATGGGCTCACGTTTCTTTCGAACCTGATGAGGCTGAGGCCAACACCGGTGGTGATGATTTCGTCACTCACTGAGTCGGGCGCAGGGGTCACATTAGAGGCACTGGAACTGGGAGCAATCGATTTTGTAGCAAAGCCCAAAATCGATCTGGCGCATGGCCTTGACGAGGCTGCCCTGGAGATTTTGGCCAAAGTGAAGATGGCGGCTCGAGTCAATGTTTCGAGGCTTCAGAAACATGTGAAGTCTGCAGAATCAAAGCGGATTGGGCCGGTGGGAGGATTATTCAAGACCACCGACACACTGCTGGCAATTGGAGCTTCTACCGGCGGTACCGAGGCGATTCGAAGCGTCTTGATGCAGTTTCCAGCCGACGCGCCCGGAACGGTGATCACGCAACACATTCCCCCCGGCTATAGCAAGGCTTTCGCACAGCGACTGGACCGCGATTGTGCAGTAAAAGTCTTTCATGCGGAAGACTCCCAGCGCATTCTGCCTGGACACGTCTATGTTGCTCCAGGAGGATGGCACTTGAGCGTAGTAAGAAGCGGGGCGCACTGGATTTGCAAGATTGGAGATGGCGAGGCAGTAAACCGTCACAAACCATCGGTGGATGTACTTTTTAACTCTGTGGCGAAAAGCGCCGGGAAGAATGCAGTCGGAGTACTAATGACCGGGATGGGCGACGATGGGGCACGCGGATTGCTGGAACTCAGACAGGTTGGAGCAGCAACAATTTGCCAGGATGAGGAAAGCAGTGTGGTTTGGGGAATGCCAGGTGCTGCCGTAAAGCTGGGAGCAGCTGAGACTGTAGTCCCACTAGACAAAATTGCCTCTGTTGCCTTGCAGGGTGGAGGCAATATGCACAAACACAAGAAAACGGCATGAGACTTTCCGAGAGTCTGCCGATAAGAGAGAGATGAAAAGTACCCAGATACTTGCAGGTCAGGCCCGGCCTATCCTCCCGATCGCTGTAATGTCTATTGCAGTGATCTTCGGTAGTTGGCTTGCCGGTTCCTGGATCAGCTTCTGGTTGTCACTTTTTTCGGCGGCGATGGCCTGCTGGGCTACGCTTCTAGTAAAGGCAAGCCAACCCGAAAGAGAGCTTGCTGGTGCGCTCGATACCGACGGACATGAGTTGGCTGCAGTGAAGCACAAAACTGGGCTTTCAGAAAATTTTGCCCGTTTGTGTATCAACCAGGTGGAAGCTCCGATCCGGAACATCGATCAAGTAAGGACACTGCTAAACCGCGCGTCGATTGAACTTTGGTTCGGGCTTCGCAAAACCAGATCCTCAATAGGCTGGCAGGAGAAGGAGGTGGGTGCAGCTGGAGCATTACTATTGCCAAGCCTAAACGAATTGAAATTGGAACTGGCAAAGTCATCGGGTGCATTTTCCGGGGTAATGCCAAAGATTGACGAATGCAAAAGGTTAAACCAGGCAACCTATCAACGGATAGAGACTCTCTCAAGCCATCTGGAAGAAATCGATAAGCAGATCGATGCTCTAAACTGGATTGCCGACCAGACTAACCTGTTGGCTGTGAATGCTCAGATTGAAGCGGCACGATTGGGAAAAGATGCGAAGGGATTCCATGTCATAGCCAGCGAGGTGCATTCACTGGCAGACCGTTCGCGTTGCGTTAGCAAAGAGGTAGAGAAATCTTTGGGTCTGGCGTTGCAAGCGAAGCAATCGATGCTGGGGAGCTGTGTTGAAGCGGCTAAGATCGACTTTTCAGAATCTTCTAAAGCTTCGAATCATGTAGAGGCGGCGATAGGCAACGCTGGCAACCTCGAAACTCGTGTGAATGAGCTTTTGTCGATGCTTTCTGAAGCGAATTCGCAGCTTACTGAAAACTATGAAAAGACGGTATCGGTGATGCAGTTTGACGACATCACCAAACAGGTTCTGGATCGAAGCTACAAAGATTTATCTACGTTAAGAACTACCTTAAGAGAATTATCCTCATCCGAAGCTTCAAAACAGGGAGAGTCCGCTTCACCGGAAACCAAAGTTGCTGAAATGCGACTCGAGCAATACGAGATTGAAGCTGCTCACAAACCCCCCCAAGAGGACCTGGCCCCCGGAGAAATTGAACTCTTCTAGGTTCAAGAGTGGATACACCAACTGCAAACTCACGATAGCGAAAGAAGTGAAATAGCTTGAAATTCACTTCAATCTAAACTTCGCTCAAAAGCGCAAGCTCGACGCGTCGGGGCGGGGATTGGAGTTGCAAGTGGCTGAACTTTCAGGCCGCAAGTGTGAGCACCTAGATGCGGTAAGTCAGCGTTGGACTCTCTTAGGGCGTCTGAATCAGCCCGCGTGACTGTCTTTTAATACCCACCTTGTAACGCTTAGGCGTTAGCTGCGGACTCATTCTGCGATCTCCCCATGCACTGCTCCCTCGCTGGATCGATGTCTTTGTGAAACAATACGAAAAGATCTATCTGAGGTTGAGTTATGAAAGTTTTTCAGATCCTTGTACTGTCCCTGTGCGCCATGTCACGACTGGGTGCACAATCCAACTTTGGTTCTATTCGTGGTTCAGTAACAGATTCCAGTGGTGCGGCAGTTCCCGGCGCCAAGGTGACGATAGTAGACATTGGCACTAACGCGCGGTTTGAGCTTGTAACTGCAGGGGACGGTGGGTATTCTTCACCTCCACTTCGACCAGTGCTTTTCAGCGTCAGTGCGGAGTTTCAGGGATTTCAAAAGACGGTAGTGAAAAACGTCAAGGTGGATACATCCAATGTTTCTACCGTCAACATTTCGCTGAAGGCCGGCGATGTATCGACTTCGGTTGAGGTGACAGGCGCAGCACCGCTGGTGCAGACCTCTTCGGGAGCTTTACAGCAGACGGTGGACCAACGAACAATCAACGAGTTGCCGCTCAATGGGCGCAATACGCTTGAGTTGGCACTAACGCTGCCTGGGGTTGCGGGGAGTGCGGGTACGGAGTTTAGCGAGTTCACAACGAATGAGCCGGTGCCAGGGCGCGAGTTGGCGATCAATGGAAGCAGAGCCGGAACGACGCAGTTTCAGGCCGATGGGGCCAATGTCACTTCGATTGCACTGGGGCGGATGAGCGTTTCGTTTTCGCCGGATACGATTCAAGAATTCAGTGTTCAGCAATCGAATTATTCGGCACAGTTTGCGCAGGCAGGCGGCGCGATCATCCAGCAGACGACGAAGTCTGGTGGCAACGAATTTCATGGGACGGGATTTTGGTTTCACCGGCAGAAGGCCTTCACGGCAACCCCTTTTGATTCACAGCGGACGGCAGTGAACAACTTCGACAATCGGCCTCCGTTGCGACGGCAGCAAGTTGGAGCAGTACTGACAGGCCCGGTGACAATTCCCAAAATTTACAACGGTAAAGACAAGACCTTCTTCATGTTCAGCTACGAGCCGACGCGGCAGCTTGTCTCGAATCCTGGCGGGGCAACCAACATTCGCGTACCTTCGGCGCAGGAAATTGGAGGCGATTTTTCGCAGTCTGTGGTGTACTTTCGCAATGCTGATGGCAGTGTGAGGACAGAGCCAACAGCGCTGCTCTACAACCAGTTCAACCGCCGCGGTGATGGTGCGCTGGCGCTGAATCCAAACCCGGCGTACAATCCGAATCTGCCTGCGAGTGCGACGAACTTCATCTATCAGTTCCGGCAGTTTCCCTTGTTCAATCCGAACGACCCGAATCCGGCACGGCGCGGTCGCGTGCTGGTGAATGAGTTGGGACAGAGCATGGTGAACCCTGCGGCGCGGAGGATTGCGCAGGAGCTGTACCCGGCTGCCAACATCACCGATCCGAATCTGGTGCGCGATTTACTGGGCGCAAACTATACCTACTTCCGGCAGACCCGCTATCAGGATGATCGCTATACAGTGAAGATCGATCACAACCTGACTCAAAACCATCGCCTTACGGGGCGCTGGACGGAGCAGCCGCAATTTGGCAACCGGCAGGAACGCGACACGGTGCAGCATGGCTTGATTAGCGACGCCAACAACTCCCGGCAGTTGCTGATCGGGTTAACGTCGACGATTGGATCGACGATGACGAATGAGTTCCGTGCGAATTATGTTTACGGGAAGTTTGAGCGCGGATTTCCTGAGTCTCTTTTGGGTGAGGACTTTACGTCCAAATATCTGAATACTGGTGGAGCTGGTGCGGGAACCGTGAACCTGATCGGATACGGGATGGCGCGGTTCTTCGATGCTGGTGCGCCTTTTGGAGTGAGTGGACAACAGAGCGGTTCTGCCATCGGGACGCTGGGCTTCAACTCACCACAGGATGTGGGTAAGAACAAAGAGCACAGCTACTCGATGTCTGATGACTTTTCCTGGGTTCGCGGAAAGATGACCTGGAAGATGGGCTTCTCGGCCAGCCATTTGCAGTTGAATCAGTCGGCACTTGGGGTGGGTTCGCTTGCCGGTGGACGCTTCTTCTGGGATCGGCTACAGACGGCCGAGCAGAACTGCAACGTGAATCCGTTGAGTGGGACTGCGCCGAACTGCGCCAACGTCGTTACCGGCGGAGACCGCTTTGCCAGCTTCCTGTTAGGCATGCCAACGGGAGTGCAGGTGCAGACGGAGAATCTTTCCGTCCCTTATTACTACCGATGGAAGAACCTTGGCGGCTATGTACAAAATGACTGGCGTGTCACGCCAAGCCTTACGTTGAATTTAGGGCTGAGGTATCAATATCAGAGCCCGCGATGGGAAAAGTTCAACCGGCAGGGTTTATTGAATATGAACCGGCTCGAGGATAACCCCTTTGTGAGACAGCCAAACGGGCAACCGTATCAGGGTCCCGTGTTTGAATATAGCGGTGTCGATGGCCGGTCGCGTTACGTTTCTCCTTCGGTGAAGGATGTGTTTGAGCCAAGACTTGGCTTTGCCTGGACACCGAGCGCGAGTTGGAACTCGCGCAAGAACTTTGTGATTCGCGGCGGCTACGGAATGACGCATGGAGTACTGATGGGTAATGATCGAGAGCCGGTGCCGAATCTTGGGTCACAAACAGGGACGGGCTTCCGGCAGATCAGCTACGCACTGGGGTCAAACGATATCCCCTCACCGAGCAATGTACCGAGTTGCGGGCTTGCCCGATGCAACGAGCCGGCGCTGCCGATGCAGTTTGGATTCAATAACCCGGTGCTAGCCTCGGATTCGACTCTCTTTCAAATTCCGCCCAGTGGTGTGATTCGGCCAGGGGATCTTGCTGGATCGAGTGCCAACGGGTTGCCAAGAGCGAATGTGCTTTACCAATCAACCGGTGTGGTGATCAACAGTGATTACCGTCTGCCCAGAGTGCACAATTATTCGGCGCAAATCGAATACGGGATTGGTGAGGCGGGCACAACTGTAGTGAGGCTTGGCTATCAGGGATCGCTGGGAAGGAATTTGTTTGGGCCATCCTATAGCATCAACCGGTTGGATCAGTTTAGTGGAAGGCTGCCGGTTCCTGGCTTTGCGGGAAGATTCTCAGGTGGCATATTTGTGCTGGATCCAACAAACACTTCCAGTAGCTACAACGCTTTTGTGGCTGAAGTAGAGCGGCGATTCTCGAGTGGATTGCAGTTCCGGTTGAACTATGCGTTTTCCAAGAACATGGATGACAGCTCGGGCGGGATCCGGTTTCCGATCCCGAACAACTCGTTCAACAACTCGTCACTGGACCTGCCTCTGCTGCGTGCGCAGGACGCATACAACACGCAGAACGATAAGAGCGTTGCCAATTCCAATACCCCGCACATCATCAATCTGACCGGGCTTTACGATCTGCCCTTTGGGCGGGGAAAGAAGTTCTTCTCCGGTGGGGGCTGGAAGGACCATGTGATTGGAGGATGGAATCTGAATGGACTGGCCCGGCTGCGCAGCGGATTGCCCGTCAGTGTGCCGCTTGGGATTGGCAACTCGTTTGACCTTGGGACACCCGGTGGGGCACAGAGGCCAGACCGGATCGCCGGCGTACCGCTGATCAATCCCGATTGGACTCGCGAGAATTCCTGGCGGGGTGTGCCTTACATCAACCCGAGAGCGTTTGCCTTCCCGGAACCGGGCAGGATCGGGAATGCGGCGCGCAATCTTGATGCCTATTATCCGTGGGTTCGTACGATTGACATGAGCGTGTTTAAGCGCTTTGCTCCGTTTGAAAACAAGCGGCGGTTCTTCGAGTTGAGAGCAGAGGTCTTCAATGCCTTCAATATGAAGATGTATACGCCAAACCCGAACATTACGGGTTTGTTGACTGGCGGTAATCAGAATGCTCTGACAACGGGAACGTCGCCGAACTTTACAGCCGTACCGAATGTTGAGAACCGGTTTGGGAATCTCCGTGCGCCGGGGGTATGGGATGCCGTGATTGCGAAGTTCAACGGTGTTCCGGTAGATACGGCAATCGCTGCGCTGCCAGGACCTGGCGCGAATGGAGTGGGTTGCCCCGCAAATGCGACCGAGCTTGGGGCCACCAATCAGACACGATCGCTAAGCCCGGCCTGTGTTGCGAGAACACTGAACCTGCAGGGTGGGTTTGGCCGGATGAATGCTAATACGATTCAGCCGCGCATTGTGCAGTTTGCCTTGAAGTTTTACTTCTAGACGAGGCGGACGTAGAGGCGTTTATTGATCTTGCCCTTGTTTTCAGTTTTGTAGATTTCAAGGCGCCCGAGGTCTGCAGTGTTGTGGACGTGTGTGCCGCCGCATGCCTGCTCGTCAAAGCCTTCGATGGCGACTACTCTCACACGACCATCCTTGACGGGCGGCTTTACTTCGAGGGTTCGCAGCAGGTCAGATCTTGTAGCGAATTCAGCTTCGCTCAAGTAGAAGGCCCGGAGAGTGTGCCCTGCACTTAGGACGGCGTTCACTTTTGCTTCGATCTCTTTGACGATCTCAGGAGAGAAGCGTTCGATCTTGAAATCGATACGGGAGTAGTCGACACCGATTTGTGCGCCGGTGATCCATGCGTCGTAGTCACGGAGGGCAATTGTGTTTACAACGTGCAAAACGGTGTGATACTTCGCCAGAGCCGTGCGGCGTTGCTGGTCGAGGTGGAGAGTGGCAAGCTGACCTACCGGGTTGCCTTGAATGGGCGCTGCGAGATGATGCCAGATGACATCGCCTTCGCCAACTTCGACGGAAGTCACGGGGATGGGCTCGGAGCCTGCGATTGAGATTGAACCGGTGTCAGAAGGCTGGCCACCGCCGCCTGCGTAGAAGCAAGTCTGGTTAAAGGCGATTCGCCCCTGAGCGTATTCAAGGACCGTGGCTTCGGTTGAGATGCAATGGTCGTCTTCCCAATAAAGACGCCTGGTGGGAGGCAACATGCCGATTATTTTAGCGATTGCAATTGGGTGCGCAACTTGTCGACAGAAGCGGCAGCTCCCTTGAGGGGGAAGACATTGAGAAGTGCCAGGGCCTCCTGCTTGAGCCCGGGAGTGGGATCACCGAGTAAAAGGGCCTTGGTCATGTTTGCAGCCTGACTGTACATGTCGATGCGCTTATCGAAAGAAGCTTGCCTTAGGATTGGATTTCGATCTTCTCTTGCCTGGGCTAAGAGGTGTCGAGCTTCGACCATGTTTCCTTGTTTAGCTTCAATTTCTGCGAGATACTCTGTCGCGATGACGCTTCGGGCAGTAGCTGACCTCAGATACCGCCTGGCCTCATCGAGGTTCCCGACATGGAGGTGAGCGAAGCCCAGGCCCACATCGAGATTCGAATTTGAAGTTGCTCGATCGGCACCGTAAACGGCTTTGGCTTTCTCGGCAGTGACAATTGCTTCTTTGAGACCGCAAAGAGCCTGTGAGCCAGAGAGGCTGTACAAAGCTGAGGTAAACAGCACAAGGGAATTTACAGATCCATTCGTCTGTCGAAAACGCTGCTCGAAATGGTTGGAAGCACTCTGCAGGTATGGGATCGAATCACAGGGCTTCATTTCGTTGGGTCGATCATGCATGCCGAGGAGTTGGCCCAACTTGTAGTTCAAGGTGGCCAGGCGGAGTTCTTCGACACCGCTTAGCTCCGGGCGTTTTCGTCGCTCTACGCCCAGGTCAATGCCGAGACGGATTAGAGACACTGCCTGTGCGGTTTCGCCCAGGTAGTGGGCTACGTCGGAATTGTAGACATAGAGAGTCATGAGGCGAGTGTTGTCCGAGAGTTGTCTTGCCGCTTCAATCGCCTCATTGCCAACACGGAAGGAATCTTGCAGCCGGCCCTCCAGCATCCAGGCCTGGTTCATTGAGACCCGGACATCGATGTAAGTATTGAGGTCCGTTTTGTCCGACAGAAGATAGGCTCTGTGGATCAGGCTCTCTGCAGTCTTTGCATCGCCTCGACGTGCGTGCAAATCCCCAGCGTGGGCGAAACCGAGGGCCAGGCTTCGTTTGAGCTCAGCATCATTCGGGGAACTACTGAGCAGGTGCTCTTCGATTGCGATGCCTTTGAGATGGCTTTCCAGTGATTCGTTGAAAAGCCCAAGACTTTCCGACCTGACGTGTCCTTGTATGTCTCCGACCCGGTGATAGGCGCGGGCGAGTTCTTTGCGCAGTGGGACATCATCGCCCGATTCAGAGGCGAGGCGATCGAGATAAGTGACGGACTTCTCCATGAGAAGTTTGCGCATCCGGGCAGAGCCCACGAGCTTGGCGGCCTCGGGGTCGATTTCATTTAGAAGGCTATTGGCAAGGCTACGCACTTCATCGAAGCGTCTCTGGGCACGAATGCCTTCGCGGACGGTGAGGGCTGCTCCGATGCTCACTGCTGCAACCAGCAGTGTGGCCAGGGCCAGGGGCAAACGGTTGCGGCGTGCGAATTTAGACCATCGATAGGTGAAGGTGTCGGGACGGGCGATGACGGTCTCGCCTGCGAGATGCCGACGGATGTCTTCGGCGAATTGTGCGACAGACCCGTAGCGGCGGCCTGCTTCTTTGCGCAGGGCCATAAGCAGAATGTTGTCGAGGTCACCGATAAGTTGCTTTCGCAGTCGAGTCTCTGTAGGTACGTGATGGGAAGGCGGGTGGATCTCGGTGGTGCAGACCAGATGCTGGATCTCGGCTGGCGAATAGTTTTTCAGCTTGTAGGGGCGCTCGCCGGTGAGGAGTTCGTAGAGGACGATACCGAGAGAGTATACGTCTGAGGCGACAGTGATGGCCTCGCCGCGCACTTGCTCGGGGCTCGCGTAATCTGGCGTCATCATCCAGCCGGTTTGAGTTGAGGTCTGCCCGTCTACTACGAGCTTGGCGATGCCGAAGTCGAGAAGTTTTGGAGTGCCATCGGTGGTGACCAGGATGTTGGAGGGTTTGAGATCACGATGGACGATAAGGGCCGCGTGGGCGTGCTGGACAGCATCGCAGATCTGGATGAAGAGTTCGAGGCGCTCTTTGATGGTAAGGTTCCACTGCCGGCAATAGGCATCGATGGGGAGGCCCTCGATGAGTTCCATGACGATGTACGGGATGCCGGCGTGGTCGCCGCCGTCTATCAGGCGAGCGATCGAAGGGTGCTGGAGTTGGGCCAGCAGGTTACGCTCTTCTAGAAAGCGGCGGGCGTTGATTGCATTGCTTGCACCAGCGCGGATGATCTTGATTGCAACTTCCTGATCGAACTGGCCATCGACGCGCTTGGCCTTGTAGACAGTACCCATACCGCCCTCGCCGATGGGCGCAAGCAATTCGTAGGCACCCAGCCGTTGACCCTCGAGCGTACTCAGACTGGAGACAGATTGCGCGGCTTCTTCAATGGCTGGGGCGACGTGGCTTAGGCCTTCAGAATCGAGGAGAGATTCCACTTCAGAGCGGAGATCCTCATCGCTAGCGCAGGCTTGATCGAGATAGGCACGACGGTCAGCAGTTGGTAGGTCTGCTGCTGTCTGGAAGACGGCTTCAATTTGTTGCCAGCGTTCGGGCGTCATCAATGTTTAGTTCATCTATTAGTCTAATGATTGAGCTGGTTGCGAAGCTTGTCGACCGATGCGGCTGAGCCTTGAACTGAATAGACCTTCAGCAGATCCAATGCTTGCTGCCTGAAGCCCGGAGAACGATCACCAAGCTCAATCGCTCTTGAAAGGTTCAAGGCCTGACGGTAATTTTCGAAGCGCTGCGAGTAGCTAGAGATGTTGAGCAAAGGCTCACGCTGCTTTCTTGCAGTGGAAAGCAATTGAAGGGCTTCAACGGTACTACCGCGCTTGACGGCGATTTCAGCAAGGTATTCCAGAGCGGTAGGGTCCTGAGTGCGGATGGCCTCAAAATGACGCCTGGCCTGATCAAGATCGCCAACATGGAGGTGCGCGAAGCCGAGGGCGAGGTCGAGATTTGGGTTGGTTCTCGCGCGCTCGGTGCCATAGACGATTTTGGCGCGCTCGGCGGTAGCAATCGCTTCTTTCATTCCACAGAGAGCCTGGGCACCCGAGAGCCCGTTCAAAGCACTAGTAAGAAGTACTAGAAAATTTACTGACTTCGGGGCCAATTGAAGCTGCTTCTCATAATTGGAGACTGCGATGAGGAAGTGAGGGATAGCTTCACAGCCTTTCATTTCGTTGGGTTGATCTGGCTGCGCCAGCAGTTCGCCCAAGTTGTAGTGAAGGGCGGCGAACCGGAATTCTTCGTCGTTGCGAAGGGGGCCAAGTTTCCGGCGCGATTCGGTGACTTCCATGCCAAGCCGGTTGAACTGAAAAGCCTGAGCCGCATCGCCGATGTACATGGCGACATCGGCATTGTAGGCATAGAGAGCAATCAGACGCGTTGGGTCAGCCAGTGTTTTTGCAGCTTCAATAGCATCATTGCCGTAGCGAAGAGAATCTTGTAAACGCCCTTCGAGCATAGCTGCCTGATTCAAAGAAAATCGAACATCGATGAAGGTCTTCAGATCTGACTTGTCAGTCAGTTGGTATGCCTTTTGCATGAAGGTGTCTGCGGTCTTGGAATCTCCGCGCCGAGAGTAAAGATCTCCCGCGTGGGCATAACCCAAGGCCAGACTGCGCTTGAGTTCCAGATCATTCGGGAAGCGCGCAAAGAGCGGCTCTTCAATGGAGATGCCTTTGGTGTGGCTTTCCAAAGATTCGTTGAACAGCCCCAGGTTTTCGCTTCTGCCGTGCCCCTGAATATCACCAACGCGGTGATAGGCGCGAGCTAGTTCTTTGCGAAGCGGGACGTCGTCGCCAGATTCAGACGCGAGGCGATCGAGGTAGCTTACCGACTTCTCCGTAAGCAGCTTTCGCATCCGGGCCGAGCCGGCAAGCTTGGCAGCCTCCGGATCAATTTCATTCAGGAGGCTGTTGGCTAGGCTACGCACTTCATCAAAGCGTCGTTGAGCACGAACACCCTCGCGAACGGTGAGGAATGCCCCAATGCTAACTGCGGCAAGCAACAGAGTGGCGAGAGCCAGTGGGCGCCGGTTGCGGCGAGAGAATTTAGACCATCGATAGGTGAAGGTGTCGGGACGGGCGATGACGGTCTCGCCTGCGAGATGCCGGCGGATGTCTTCGGCGAACTGTGCGACAGAGCCGTAGCGGCGGCCTGCTTCCTTGCGCAGGGCCATGAGCAGGATGTTGTCGAGGTCGCCGACAAGTTGCTTTCGCAGTCGAGTCTCTGTAGGTACGTGATGGGAAGGCGGGTGGATCTCAGTGGTGCAGACCAGGTGTTGAATCTCTGCTGGCGAATAGTTTTTCAGCTTGTAGGGGCGCTCGCCTGTCAGGAGTTCGTAGAGGACGATACCGAGAGAGTATACGTCTGAGGCGACAGTGATGGCCT